>JBDUCK010000136.1:0-8597 GCA_040003485.1 Ferruginibacter sp.
AATGGGAAGAATATTTGAAGTAAGAAAAAGTTCCATGTTTGCCCGTTGGGATAAAATGGCTAAAAATTTTACCCGTATCGGCAAAGAAATAGCCATTGCCGTAAAAGCTTCCGGGCCAGATCCTGATAATAATCCGGCACTTCGAAGATGTTATCTGAATGCCAGGGCTTGCGGCATGCCGAAAGACCGTGTGGAAGCGGCCATTAAAAGGGCAATGGGAAAAGATACCAGCAATTATGAAGAACTATTGTACGAAGGCTATGCGCCACATGGCGTGGCTTTAATGGTAGAGACGGCTACGGATAACCCTACCCGTACGGTTGCAAATGTGCGTATGCATTTTACCAAAGGGCACGGCTCATTAGGCACCAGCGGCAGCGTTGGTTTTGGATTTAACCATATGAGTGAATTTAAAATAAAAGGTGCAGGGCAAAACGTTGATGACCTGGAACTGGAACTGATTGATTATGGCCTGGAAGAAATTGGGGAAGATGCAGAAGGAAATATTGTTATCCGTACACCGTTTAATGAATATGGAAATATGGCTAAGGCATTAGAGGAAAAAAAATTGGAAGTGATAACTGCTGAACTCACCAGGATACCCACCACCACGGTGGAATTGGGAGAAGAAGAAGCCAATGAGGTTTTAAAACTGGTAGATAAATTAGAACAGGATGAAGATGTACAGAAAGTATATCATAATTTGAAATAATAAAAAAAACTTCATTTTAAAATGAAGTTTTTTTTATTGGTAACATTTTTAATAGTTTAACTGGCATAGCATTTAATCCAGCCTGAAAGATACTTTGCAAACAACGCCATAAGATTTTATTTCTCCTTCATGTACATGAACCTTCATGTCTTTTACCCATACAGAATCTATGTTACGGATGGTTTTTGAAACTTCCTTTACTCCTTGTTTTATTGCATCATCAAAACTTACGGGTGAAGAGGCAATGACTTCTATAACTTTTACAATTGGCATAAACAGAATTTTTAAAGGTGAATAATTGAGAAACTTTAAATTACAATTTTCTTGTATTCTTTTAGAACTCTTTTCTACATTCTATCTGACGGCGTTAAATTACATCTGACATTTGACATCTTTACTCCGCCATCATTTCCTTTGCTACTTTTATAATATCTTCTGTATTGGGCTTGCCAAAATAATCCCCATCGCTGCCATAACCCGGCCGATGTGCCTTAGCGGTAATTGTTCTGGGCGATACATCCAGGTGTTTGTATCCTTTTTGCTCTTCCATCACTTTATTAAACATGTATGCTGCCGCTCCACCCGGTACATCTTCATCAATAAAAACAATGCGATTAGTTTTCTTTAAAGATTCTACAATGGCATGATGAATATCAAATGGTAAAAGGGTCTGCACATCAACTACTTCACAGCTTATCCCGATTTTTTCAAGGCTTTCAGCTGCTTCCTGCACAATACGCAGCGTAGAGCCATAGCTCACCATAGTAATATCTGTACCTGGCTTTATTATTTCCGGTACGCCTAACGGTATAGTATATTCGAGCAAATTGGTAGGTAATTTTTCTTTTAGCCGGTAGCCATTCAGGCATTCGATCATTAACCCCGGATCATTGCCTTGCAGTAAAGTATTATACATTCCCACAGCTTGCACCATATTTCGTGGCACGCATACGTACATACCACGAAGCGCATTTATTATCATACCCATTGGTGATCCACTATGCCAGATACCTTCCAGGCGATGCCCCCTTGTACGAACAATTAATGGTACACTCTGCTGGCCAGCCGAACGGAAATGTGTAGTAGCCACATCATCACTCAAAGGCTGTAACCCGTACAATAAATAATCGAGGTACTGTATTTCTGCTATCGGCCTAAGGCCTCGCAATGCAAGGCCTATACCTTGCCCCATTATAGTAAGTTCCCTGATGCCTGTATCAAATATTCGCTCTTTGCCATGTTTTTCCTGCAGGCCGCTGAAGCCCTGGTTTACATCACCTATATAGCCAAGGTCTTCACCAAAAGCAACAACTTTATCATTGGTTGTAAACAATTGATCAAAATATTTATTCAATACTTCGTATCCATTCATCTTGGCAGAATTATCATCAAAGCATGCCGTAACCACTGGTACTTTTAACGCACTTTTGGGGCCTTCGTTATACAGGTATGCATCATATAATTTATGGCTTTCCCCATACAGCTTATCATAAAACTCCCTTGCTGGGGCAGCCTTAGCCGTAGGTAAAATTTGCAGTGCGGCCGACATGGTTTTTAGTATATCCCTGCGCATGGGCTCCTTGTTTGCAAAAAGTTTATCGGACAGTTTTTTAATTTCCTGGGAACCTGCCGCCTCATTTTTTAATAATTCTACAGCCTGGCTAGCCAATTGCTTCAAAGGGTTTAGGTAATTATCCCAGGCGTTTTGTCTGCTTACCTTTACAAAAACCACTCCTTCATCTTCAATTTTTTTCAGTTCATTTTCGTCTGCAAGTGCATTTGCCAGTATCCATTCTTTCATTTGCTTTATACAATCCCACTCTCTTTCCCAGGTTAGCCGTTCTGTATCTTTATAACGCTCATGACTACCCGATGTTGAATGTCCTTGTGGCTGCGTCATTTGTTCTACGTGAAATAAAGCAGGAGTATGGGTTTCCCGGATTTTTTGTACAGCATGTTCCAGTACTTCGCAAATGCCGGCATAGTCCCAGCCCTTTAGTTTATATATTTCTATGCCATTAGTATCCGGCTCTTTTTGCATACCCGCCAATGCTTCAGATATAGAGCCTTTAGTAGTCTGGTATTTTGTAGGAACAGAAATGCCATAGCCATTATCCCAAACAAATACAGCCATCGGTATCTGCAGTACCCCGACAGCATTAATTGTTTCCCAAAAATGCCCTTCACTTGTAGAAGAATCCCCGATGGTGCAAAAACAAACCTCATTTCCTTTATCACTCAGTTTATCATATTTATGTAAAGCAGGTACGCCCCTAAAAACTTTAGAGGCAAGTGCCAGGCCCAGCGCCCGGGGCATCTGTCCTGCTGTAGGCGCAATATCACTTGATACATTTTTTAAATGTGCCAGCTCCAGCCATTCACCATTTTCATCGACCATCCTTGTTGCAAAATGGCCATTCATTTGCCGGCCTGCACTAAAGGGCTCATTATTTATATCAGGATCTGCATATAACTGTGCAAAAAACTGTTCCACTGTTGCAAGTCCACTTGCAAACATAAAAGTCTGGTCACGGTAATATCCTGCCCGAAAATCACCAGGTTTAAAAAATTTTGCCATAGCTACCTGCGCAACTTCCATCCCATCACCAAAAATGCCGAATTTAGCTTTGCCTGTAAGCACTTCTTTTCTTCCCAATAAACTGGCTTGGCGGCTAATGCAGGCAAAGCTGTAGTCCTGAAGCACTTCATTTCTAAAATGATCAAAACTTAATTTATCCTGTAGGGCTGCATCGGTGCCGTTCATTATATCCATAAATAATAAGTTAAAGCAAATTTATTGATTTTAAACCTGTTTGTTAAAAATGTGCTAAGTGAATAACAATTTATGCTAAAATAAAACGTTTTAGTATCTTTGAAATCCTTTAAATCACAGACAAAATGAAAAAAATAATATTTTTATCAGCCCTTTGTTTTGGCTCCCTGGCAATATATGCTCAACAGCCAGCATCTAAAGTGGCTTCTATAACCCCTTCCCAGGAAAAAATTATACCTGCCGAAGAAACGCTTATGCTAAAAGAAGGAGAATATAATTTTGGCAAAATACCCCAGGGAAAGCCTGTAACCCATATTTTTGAAGTGGTAAATACAGGAAAAACACCTTTTAAATTAGATAATGTGCAGGCAAGCTGCGGATGTACCACCCCTGAATGGAAAAGAGAAGAGATGATTGCACCAGGTACCAGTACTCAAATAACCGTAGGCTACAATGCAGCATCGGAAGGTGCATTTACTAAAAACATTACTATTACTTATAATGGCACACAAACCAAAGTAATGCTTATTAAAGGAGAGGTTTGGAAGACCCCAGCTGCAAGTGCCCCAACAAATGAAGGATTAAAAGAATTAAAAAACTAAAAAAATATAAGACTATGAAGAAATTACTATTTTCCTTAACTGCCCTGGCATTATCAACTGTATTGGTTGCACAAACCAAATCAGATGATATTGCAAAATTTAAAACAGATGTAATAGACCAGGGAAAGCTGGAAATAAATAAGCCGGAACTTGCCACTTTTGTAGTAACCAACATTGGTACTAATCCTTTAATAATAGAACAGTCAAACCCTACCTGTGGGTGTACAGTGGGCGATTATACAAAGGAGCCAATTGCTCCCGGTAAAACAGGAACTATAACTGCTAAATTTAATGCTGCCTCCTTAGGAGTTTTTGAAAAACACCTTACTGTAAAATTTGCAGGTGTAGATGAAATGAAGAGCATCACAATTAAAGGCGAAGTGTTAAGTACAGATGACTATGCTAAACTTAAAGCAGGTAATAACAATACTGAAGTGAAGAATATGGCTGCTGCTCCTTCACCTATGCCCGCAACAAAAACGGCTGTAGTGAAAAAGAAAGCAATAAAAAAAACAGTTAAGGCTAAAACAAAAACTGCCGTAATAGCCAGTACGAACCATTAATACTATTTTTTGTTTAAATATTTGGCCCCCGGTTTTTATCGGGGGTTTTTTTACAACCGGTTTGCAAAATATAGTAAAGCTTTCTTATTGTTAATCGGTAATTTTATTTTTAAACTAATTTATAATAAAATTTAAGGAATGAACCAACAACAATTTAGTTTTGGAATGATAGGCCTGGGTACAATGGGAAGCAATCTTGTTTTAAATATGACCGATCATGGATACAGTGTAGCAGGGTATGATAAAGACATAAACAAAGTAAATGACCTTAATAAATTTGCGCCGGAAAAAAAATTAAAAGCCTTTAACGACGTTGCAGATTTTGTACATGCGCTGGAAGTACCAAGGGTGATTATGTTGTTAGTACCAGCAGGAAAAATAGTAGATGCAGTGATTGCAGATTTAAAACCCTTTCTTAGTGATCATGATATTATTATTGATTGCGGAAATTCTCATTTTACAGATACGCAGTTGCGCATTGATATGCTTATAAAAGACAATCTGCATTTTATGGGCCTCGGCGTTTCCGGTGGCGAAACAGGTGCCCGCTTTGGACCCAGCATAATGCCCGGGGGGGATATGGCAGCTTACACCCGTATTGAGCCTATGCTGCAGGCTATTGCAGCAAAAGTAAACGGCGAACCCTGTACGGCTTATATGGGTACCGGCTCGGCCGGGCATTACGTAAAAATGGTACATAACGGCATAGAGTATGCGCTTATGCAGCTTATATCAGAAACCTATCACCTGCTTAAAGTTTATGCCGGCCTTTCCAATGAAGAGCTGCATACCGTTTTTGAGCGATGGAATAAAGAAAAACTTCAATCTTTTTTAATTGAAATAACTGCTGCTGTTTTTACCCAGCAGGATGAAGATGGCACCGGATTATTAATAGATAAAATTGCAGATATTGCACATCAGAAAGGTACAGGTGCCTGGATGAGCCAGGATGCAATGACGCTGCCCTCGCCCATACCGGCTATTGATGCGGCCGTTTCCCAACGCACATTATCCTCTTTAAAAACAGAAAGAGTTGCGGCGGCTGAAACAAATGTAAAAGAACCGATGGTAGGGAATACAGGAAACAAAAACGACTTTATAAACCAGGCAGAAGATGCCCTGCATGCCGCCTTTATCATTACCTATGCACAGGGCCTTGCCATGCTGCAGCAGGCATCAGCAATTTACAAATACAACATTCACATTTCTACCGTAGCGGCAATATGGCGGGGCGGATGCATAATACGTGCTGCGATGCTGGAAGATATAACCACTGCATTTATACAACAGCCAACCCTTAAAAATCTTATGCTTAGCAGCCAGTTTTCTACACAACTTAACCAGGAGCAGTTTTCGCTTAAAGGCATATTAAAAGCTGCAATAAACAATGCGATACCCGTGCCTGCTTTTTCTGCATGTATGAGCTATTACGATAGTTATTACAGCAGTTGGCTTCCTGCAAACCTTATACAGGCCCAGCGGGATTTCTTTGGGGCACATACCTATGAGCGGTTGGACAAGCCCGGAATTTTTCATACTAACTGGAATCAAAAAATACAATAAGATGGATGCAGAAACAAAAACGAATCCCACGATAATAGCCATTTTTGGGGGAACCGGCGACCTTACCTGGCGCAAACTTATACCAGCTCTTTATAATCTTTACCTGGATGATTGGCTGAACACTAAATTTTTAATTATCTGTATGGGCCGGCAGGAAATGACAAATGCTGCCTTTATAAAAAGACTGAAAGATGGCGTGGATCAATTCAGCCGACGGGGAAAAACAAAAAAAACAGAGTGGGATGTTTTTGCCAAAATGATTGAATATAAAAAAGCAGAATTTGATAACAGCTCAGTATATTCTTCTCTTAAAAAACAAATAACTGTCTTTGAAAAAGAAGCCGCCTGCCCGGTAAATAAAATTTTTTACATGGCAGTGCCCCCGCAGTTTTTTGAGTTGATTGCTACTAAAATAGGCGCTGCAGACCTTGCGGCGGATAAAGCGTACGCCAGGCTGGTGATAGAAAAACCCTTTGGATCTGATCTTAAAAGTGCCCAGAAATTAAATAAAGTTTTACTGAATATATTTGATGAAACACAACTGTACCGGATAGACCATTACCTGGGCAAAGAAACCGTACAGAATATATTAGCCTTCCGTTTTGCCAATGCCTTATTTGAGCCCATCTGGAACCGGAACTATATTGATCATGTACAGATAACTGTAGCAGAAAAAATAGGTGTAGAAAGCCGTGGAAATTATTATGAGATCAATGGGGCCCTGCGGGATATGATACAGAATCACCTGCTGCAATTACTTTGCCTGATAGCGATGGAACCCCCGGTGTCTTTTAATGCGGATGAAGTAAGAAATAAGAAGGTAGATGTATTACATGCTTTGCGAAAAATAAAAAAGGAAGAGGTACATAACTTTGCTATCCGTGGACAGTATGATGAAGGATGGGTAGAAGGAAAAAAAGTAAAAGGTTATCGCCAGGAACCCGATGTGTCCCCTGAATCACATACTGAAACTTTTGCCGCTATTAAATTTTTTATAGATAATTGGCGATGGAGCAATGTCCCCTTTTATGTGCGTACCGGCAAACGGATGAATGAATCTATTTCCGTCATCACCATACAATTCAAGCCCGTTCCCCATCAATCGTTTCCGGATGAAGCCACAGAAAACTGGCAACCCAACAGGATGGTACTAAACCTGCAACCGGACATGGGTATACGCATTCGTTTCCAGGCAAAAAAACCCGGCCTGCAGATGCAGTTGAACCCGGTAGATATGCTTTTCAATTATAGCGATACTTACACAAGCGGCACACCGGAAGGTTACGAAACCTTGCTTCTGGATGTAATAGAGGGTGATGCCACTTTGTTTATGCGTGCAGACCAGGTAGAAGCTGCCTGGGAAATCTTAACGCCGATTTTAAGCAATTGGCAGTCCAACCCATCCGTTAACTTTCCAAACTATGCTGCCGGCTCTCATGGGCCTGAGGCGTCTGAAGGTCTGATAGCAAAAGATGGCAACAACTGGATAATAATGCCTTTTGAAAAAAACAAGCATGAATAAAATTTCCATTTTTGAAAATGAAGAATTGCTCAGCAAAGCAGCGGCAAATTTTATTGTTATGCTAAGTAATAAAACCATTGAGGCAAACGGAAAATTTACGATTGCCCTTTCAGGCGGCAGCACTCCCTCAAAGTTATTTTCATTACTGGCTACACCGGCTTATGCCAAAGCCATCAATTGGAAACAAACATTTATTTTTTGGGGAGATGAGCGCTGCGTGCCTGCAGATGATGAACGAAATAACAGCCACGTGGCTAAAAAGCTTTTATTAAACAATGTGGCTATCCCTGCCGAAAATATTTTTACAGTTCCGGTAAAAATGATACCGCAAAAAGCAGCTCATCATTATGAACAGACTTTGAAAATATTTTTTAAAAATCAACATCCCTCTTTTGATTTAATTTTATTGGGTATGGGAGACAATGGCCATACCGCTTCGTTGTTTCCCAAAACGCCCATACTTCTTGAGGCCAAAGATCTTGTAAAAGAAGTATATGTAAAAGACCTGGATATGAACCGTATTAGTTTTACAGCCCCAATGATAAATAACGCAAAAAATATTATATTTTTAGTAACGGGTAAACAAAAAGCTGCTATGCTGCACACGGTAATAGAAGGCAAACAAAATACTGAAAAATATCCTGCCCAATTAATAAAGCCGGTTAAAGGAAACAGTCTTTATTGGTTTATAGATAAAGCTGCAGCAGTTAAATTAAAAAAACAAAAAGTTCTTTAAATGTCCGGATCCAAGGTCGATCTGAATGACTATGAAAATACCGCATCAAAAGCAATCATAAGTATATGTTTATATCAGCCATAGAAAGCGTAGCAAATTATACACGTCCCATTCATACTATAATGC
>JBDUCK010000426.1:0-2570 GCA_040003485.1 Ferruginibacter sp.
TTTATACCAAAAATTTAAAAATTAGGTAGGCAACGTAATTTAAAAAAAAACGCTCTTATTTATAAACAAATAACTTAGTATAATGAAAAAATCATTATTGATAGCAATTGCTTTTAGTTATATCATGATCGTAAGCCTGACTAATTGTAAAAAAGATACCAATAATCCAAATAGTAATATTTCGACCGATAGTACAAATACTTCAATTGTTGGGACATGGGAACAAACTTATTCCCATGAAGTAGATGTGGATTCCACAACAACCCCGATTTCCACTATTACGTCAGGTTCTAACTTTGTTCATAACAAAGCTCCAATTTTAAAATTTAATAGTGATTATTATTGTTTTTCTCAACCTCAATATGAATATCCATTAAATAATATACTCGGCAGCTATCGGTTTATTGGGAATGATACAATTAGTATTGTTTTTGGTCCCGGTCCCCCACCTGAGAAAGCTCAATATATAATTAAAGGAACGACTTTAACCTTATTTTACGCTCCTCATTACTTATATGATTCACTACACTTTTACCTTTTCACGAAAAAGTTTACCCGGCTTTTGTAAAGTGACAAGAAAGTAAATATTACTATAACACAAGGATATTAGAAGTTTGTACAGCTGCCAACACGAACGGTGTAAAACTCAAACAAAAATCCCCTCCGTTTTAAATAGCTCCCTTGCAAAATTGAAAACATAACTTCCCATGAAAATAAAATTAATATTAGCCATATTGTTTTTCAGCAGTTGTTTTGCAAAGTGCAGTTCGCAACAAAAAGCAGCGGACAGCAAGCCGAAAACAGGTGCTGATTATACTTATGCTACGGCAACTGATGGTGGTATTGGTAAGTTTTATTTAGGCCGGCAAATATCTTATGTGATGGGTGCCGAAGGCAGTGACTGGCTGGAAAGAGATGACAGGAACAAAGAAGAAAATACAAACCTGGCCATAGAAAGAATCCCCCTGCAACCAAATGCTGTCGTGGCAGATATTGGCGCCGGCACCGGCTATTATAGTTTTAAAATTGCAGTAAAAGTGCCGCAGGGCAAAGTGTATGCCGTAGATATACAGGACGAAATGATCAGCATGCTGCAAAAGAAAAAAGCACAGTTAAAGGACAGCATAATTGAAGTGGTAAAAAGTACGGCACAATCTCCCAACCTGCCCGCCAACAGCACCGACCTTGCCATTATGGTTGATGTTTACCACGAACTGGAATACCCACATGAAATGCTGCAGGCCATAAGAAAAGTTTTAAAACCTGCCGGCAAAATTTTGCTGATCGAATACCGTGGCGAAGATGCTTCGATACCTATAAAACCATTACATAAAACCACGGTAGCCCAGCTAAACAAAGAGATGGAAGCAAACGGTTTTAAACTGAATTACAGGGGAGAATTTTTACCCATACAGCATTTCCTGATCTACGAAAAAATGTGAACTGCTTTTTAAATATACCTGGCATCAGCCACCAAAAAACTGGGTTTTATTTTTGAATACCTGTGTAATTAATCTATATAAATTGTAAATAATACACTGCTCAGATGGCCTGCTATTGAAGAAATATTTTTAAAATGAGGCCGGGTGGCAAAGACAATATGAACAGGAAGATTACCCTGTCTCGATATTTTTTCCTATTTTAGAGCCTCTCAAGTTAAATCCGTTTTATGAAATACAGCAGGCTCATTATTATTTTGTCAGTTATAATCTTTAGTTGCACCAAAAAAGATATTCCTTTTATTCCGTCCAACAGCTATACCGGGTTTCTTGATTCTGTCAGCACTTTTTCCGGCGATAGTGCGATAGCAACCGGGCTGTATCAGACATTTCGTTTTAGCTACGATGCCGGTAAGAGGGTGGACAGGATGTATGTATCTTCTACGATTGAGGACAGGTGGTATACTTTTTTTTATAATGCCACCGACAATAATCCTTATTTTATCATTGACTCTATGTTGTCTAAGTTAGGTTCCAGAAGTGCCTGGGTATCTAAGCATCATCTCTCTTACGATGGGCAGGGAAACAAGATCAAAGATTCTTCTTACCAATACCTGATAGATACTGCTTCAAAGATTATTCTCAGGCGTGATGATTTGGGGGTATTAACTTTCATATACTCACCGACTACATTGCTGGTAAAAAAGAATAATAATTTTTATGACAGCATTTACTTTAACAGCAATGCTGATGTGATAAAAGCAACCAATGGTGGTGTTACCGTAAATTTTGCAGGACATTATTTAAATAATGACAACCCTTTGTCCAAACTGAATATCAGCCAGGCCGCAACAAGAATCATTTCTTTTTTTGGTACGTCAGTTTACCCGCTGGCGGAAATTGATATTTTGCAATACAAACATTTTTTTACAAAAGCCGTTGGCACTAATGATACTTTTTATTACTGTGCCAGTGGTGAAACTACAGAGGTGAGTTGCAGCTACGCCACGAATGCCGGTAACCAAATAGAAACCTTAGTGATCCCACATTATTCTTACCGAAATAACCAGTTTTGTTCTAAGTTTTATTCCAACATTAAATTCTATTATCACCCATAGGCGTTTGACTCAG
>JBDUCK010000137.1:0-8592 GCA_040003485.1 Ferruginibacter sp.
ATCTCCATTAAATGCTTCTACCCTGTTTATTAAATTTGAAATTCCAATTCCCTCTCTTTTTTTATTGGTATTAAATCCAATACCGTCATCAGCCACTTCCACATTAATCCTGCTGTTTACATTCACTATAGAGATACTGATATTTTTTGCGTTGGCATACTTCACCACATTATTTATCTGCTCCTGTATTATACGGTAAATATTTAATTTCAGATCATCCGCAATTGGCTGATCAGTAATATTATAATTAAGTTGCGTTTTCAACCTCGTGTTCTTTTCAATATTACCCAGCAGTGTGCAGACCAGGTCTTTTAAATTAATATTTTTTACGGGGGTTACCTGCCTGCTGCTAAGCATCCGTATTTCATGAATAGAGCTATCAATTAATTCCATTGGATATTTTATTAGTTTTTCTACAGCCTCATTACCCTGCGCTGCAATCTTCATATAGAGTTTTGTACCCGCCAATATCTGGTTCACATTATCATGCAATTCCTGGCCAATATGGTTTCTTTCTTTTTCCTGGGCTTTAATGATTGCCCGGCTGATTTTTTTTTGCTCCTGTACTTTTTGTTCAAGTATTGCAGCTTCCAGTAATTTCTTTTGGGTAATAATTTCTGTAAGCATAATGATCCCGCCGATCTCACCAGAAGCATTGTGCCAGGGATGAACCTCCCAACGCAACCAATCGGTAGTTCCATCGTCATTTGTATAAGAGTCTTCTTCACTTTTTTCTGTAGCACCTGCCAGGCAACGTTGATGAACATCTCTCCAGCGTTGCGGAATCCAGGGAAAAAGTTCATAATGATTATTACCTGTCAACTGTTGCTGTGTAGCATGATACTCTGTAAGCCACCTGTGACTTACATTCATGTATCGCATCTCATTATCAAACATAGCAATGGCCGCCGGACTTTGCTCTACAAATAACCGGAGTTGCTTTTCCTGCATTACAAGATTTTCTTCAGCTTTTTTTAATTCTGTAACATCCCTTACAATAGCCATCACTAAGTTTTCTCCAAATTTTTTCGCATTCGCTTCCACATGAATAACATTTCCGTTCAGGTGCAGCATCTTTCTATGAGTGAAAATATGTTGGTCTTTGGCAAGAAGATCAAACCTTACAGGAGTTGTCTGTATTTCCACAGGATCAATAAGAGCCTGGATCCTCATCCCCAATAATTCTTCCTTTGTGTATCCAAACATGTTACACATGGCCGTATTTACATCTATAAAATTTCCCTGGAAATCTGTGACCATAATAGGATCAGATGCCTGTTGAAAAAGGGAATGATATTTCTGCTCACTTTCTTTTATTTCCTGTTGCGCTTTTATTTGCTGCGTTATATCAATACCTACGCCAATCAGGCATTTTTTACCTTCGTAATTGATGGAACGCCCATTAAAAAAATAAGGAATTACCTGTCCATCTCTTGTTACCACTTCTGCTTCTACTTCGGTAGTTCCAAGGGTAAAGCCCTTTGCTATGGCGTTTATTATAAGTTCATGATCTTTCTCTTTAAAGAAGACCAAAGGATGCAATGAAGGTATTTCTGCAGCGCTATAGCCAGATAGCGTTTCAAAATTCCTGTTCCACTTAAGATATTTACCTGTTTCATCCTGTAGATAAAAGATACCCGGAAAACCGTTAATCACAATATTTGATAATTCTTCTTCCGAATACATTTTGTCATCTGCCCTGCAACTATCGTAGCCAATACCTGTTATACTATTTGATGTGTTGCTGAATTCCCAACGAATATCAGTTACATTATTGCTGCCATTTTTTAGTGATAGGTCGGTTATGCCTGAATGTTTTGCACCTATAACATCTTTTAATACCTTTTGTAATTTAAGAAGATCATCGGCAGAAATTAATTCTGCTATATTCGTCCCGGTAAGATCATTTGATGAACCAGCAATTTTTTTATTGAAGAGATGATTGCAGAAAATAATTTTGGCATTAGTATCTAATGTAACAACATAAATGTGTTGGGAGTTTACCAAATAGGAAGGGGGTTCCATAACGTTGATTTACTTAAAGCCAGTTTATCGCAAGTCCGCCGGCAGTTATTAAGCTATCCCGGTAATCACAAATAAAAAAACTATATCAAGTTACAAAATAAAGAATGTAATCCTATAGCTATTAAAATTTAAAACAATAGATGGGTTAAGAAAAGTATTCAGTGCACTTAGTTTAAATATCCGCTTGAGAAACAGGCTTTCAGCATGAATTTCTTTCATTATTTTCTTCCTTAAAAAAAATCTTTTACTTTTTGTGATTTTTCTTCCCCTTACAATACTAATTAACAGTAGTACATTTTTAAATGCATAATAAAAAAGAATTTATCAAGATCATACAGGAGAACAATGGCCTTATTTACAAGGTCAGCAAACTGTATACTGATAGTAAGGAAGATGAGGAGGACCTGTACCAGGAAATTGTGTACCAGCTTTGGAAATCATTCCCTTCTTTCAGGAATGATGCCAAAATAAGTACCTGGATGTACCGCATAGCGTTAAACACTTCTATTACTTATTTAAACAAAGCCAAAAGAACCGGACTGCATGTGCCTATCAATGAGGGGTTATTAAATAAACCTGATGCAACCGATACTTTATATGAAGACCGGCTGGCAATTTTATATGCCGAAGTGAAACAACTTAATACTATAGAAAAAGCTATTATACTTCTTTACCTGGACGGAAAAAATTATGATGAAATAGCCAGCATTACCGGGTTTACCGCTACTAATGTAGGCACCCGCCTGGGCAGGATCAGGCAAAAATTAATAACTCAAATTAAAAAATAAATATTATGGAACTGGAAGAAATGAAGACACTATGGAATGAAATGTCTGTAGAGATGGATAAACAAAAAAAAATAACCGATTCATTAATTATTAAAATGACAAAATCAGATTACAGAAATAAGCTAAGCAGGATATTTATCCCTGAAGCAATAGGCTCAATTGGCTGCCTGGCCCTGGTTGTTTTTATACTTATCAATTTTCAAAAACTTACTACCTGGTATCTTCAGGCCTGTGGCGTTGGCGCAATCTTAATTTTAATCAGCTTACCTGTTCTTTCCCTCCGTGCAATTTATAATCTTAAGCAGGTAAATATTTCGGGTAACAATTATAAGCAGTCTCTGCTACAATATTCAAAAGGTAAACTGCAGTTTGTATCTGTACAAAAATTAAGCTTTTACCTGGGGGCTATATTAATGCTGGCAGCATTGCCTGTAATGGGTGAGCTTATTGCCGGTAAAGATCTGTTTAAAGAATCCAGGTTATGGCTTTGGTACAGCCTTGCCTTCCCTTTTTTTTACGGGGTTAACCGGTGGGTATTTAAAAAATATATAAAGATGGCAGGTGATGCGGAAAACATTTTAAAAGAATTGGAAGGCTAAGGCTTTGACGGGTATCATTAGCATTTTTTTACGGCAAGTTAAAAACCGGCATAAAAATTAAATTTTCAATTAGAAGCTGTTTGAGTTATTTATTTTTAATACCAGCTTTAGTTCTTTGTATCGTCATTGTTGTGTCACTCCCTTGTACGGCATACCCATTTAGAACCTTAATTATGTATCAGGATAAATTTTTTATTTAACTCAAACAACTTCTAAAAGAAACCGGAAACTGCAGATATTTATTTGTAATTTAATTGTTGAATAACTACAGCATTTACTTTATTACCTAAATTAAATTTATGGGTACAAAAGAAAAGATCATTGATAACTATATTGCCAAATCAGCCAATTTTGCTCAACCGATTTTAAATCATATCAGGGAACTGGTGCATACGGCCTGCCCGGAGGTAGAAGAAAAAATGAAATGGAGTTTCCCGCATTTTGATTATAAAGGCGAGATGATGTGCAGCATGGCGGCATTTAAACAGCATGCAGTATTTGGCTTTTGGAAAGCTGCCTTAATGAAAGATGTTACATTGTTAGAAAAAGCCAGGTCTGAAGAATCCATGGGCCATTTCGGCAGAATCACTTCTTTAAAAGATCTGTCTTCTGATAAAAAAATGATCGCTTATATTAAGGAAGCCATGAAGCTAAATGACCTGGGTGTAAAGCTTCCATCCAAACCAAAGTCTATTGAGAAAAAAGAAGTAGAAGTGCCGGATTATTTTACAAAAGCCCTGGCAAAAAATAAAAAAGCCTTGCAGGTTTTTGAAGCCTTCCCTCACTCTCACCAAAAAGAATACCTGGAATGGATAACAAGTGCTAAAACAGAAGAAACCCGGGTTAAAAGAATGACCAGCGCAATTGAGACTATGACAGAAGGGAAAAACCTGAACTGGAAGTATGCAAAAAAATAATTGGTCTTTATAGCAATGCAGGTGGCGAATCGCCAAATACACATTGTACTTTAAGGCCGAGGGGGGCATAATATTTCTCCAGGATAAATTTTATATGTTCTTCCGCCAGCTTCTGATAATTGGTATTCTGCTCCAGTTGGGTCAAGGCTTCTCCGTACAATTGTTTTTGCGCTTTTATGTATTCATCAATGGTTGCGCTGTATAAAATCCCCGTTTTACTTATGGCATCTACCTGGTCTAATTTTAATTGCAGGCTCAACAATTTTGTTTTGGGTAGATAAATAATTACCGTACCTGCTTTGGTATCAATTTTTGTTTTCTGATTGCTCATGTCTATGCCAAACTTGGCTTCAAAAGGGATGGTAACCTGCAGGGTATTCTCAGCGAAATAATTTTTAAATTTCTTCCAAAGGCCATCGTTGTCTCCCCTATTGGTCATTTTTAAATTGGTGTTTCCCGAAACATTTAATGCACCGAGTTCAGCAATTTCTTTTATCACGGCTACATTATTTACCACCTCAATGCGGGCTTGTGTGCTTCCGTTTTTCTTGCCTAAAAAATAAAATGCCAGGGCTACAAGTAAAATTAAAAATATTATAACGGTGTTATTTCTCATAGTTTATTATTTGCCACTCACCAGCCAGTAGCTTTCATCTATCATTTCTTTTATCAGTTTATCTTTCAGTTTTCCATCTACAATAATGGTGTTCCAGTGTTTTTTATTCATGTGGTAACCGGGTAAAACGTGTTCGGGAAATTCCTCTCTTAGTTCAATGGCTTTGCCAGGCTCACACTTTACATTAAACTGCAGAGGCGCAGCAGATAATGAAGCCAGCAGGAATATTTTATTTTTTATTTTGAACACGAGTGTATCTTCTCCAAATGGGAAGCCTTCTGTTACAGAAGGCTTTTGTAAAACATATTCCCTGAGTATTTCAATGTCCATCACCAATTATTTTTTTAGCTTCCGCCAGTTTTTTATTTATCTGCCCGGTGATGATATGCCAGAACATAACAAAGTCTGAAGCCAAACTGTACAAGGGGTACGTAAAGGTAGCGGGCTTGTTTTTCTCAACAAAATAATGCCCTACCCATGCAAAGCCATAACCGCAAACGGGGATCAAAGCAAGCATCCACCATTTTTTTAAAACAATAGCTATTATAAAAATTGCCAGCAGGCCGGCCGTGCCGATAAAATGTAATATCCTGTTGCTGGCATCGCCATGTTCGGTTAAATAATAAGGATAAAAACTCCAGAAACTTTTGTACTTCTTTTCCGTTGGCATACTATTTCTTTTGTAGAAAATTACAAATAATTATCCGATTTTATTTACTTCTGCATTTTGTATTTCTTTCAGCCTGTATAAAACTTCGGTAATCCTGTTTGCAGGAATGCCTACGGTAATATTGCAGAACAATTGCATTTCCTGTGTGATGATGGTGCAGTTAAATTGTTTCATCAGCGTCATTATCGCATTCATCTGTGTGTAATCAAATTGAAGGCTGTATTTTATTTCTATTTGCTTTTGAATAATCGGAACCATTTGCAGCACCAGTGCAGCAGTGGTTTTATAAGCATTTATCAATCCCGGCACACCAAGTAAAGTGCCGCCAAAATATCTCACTACAATAATGGCTATATCGGTCAGGCCCTTACTATCCAACTGGCCCAGGATAGGCTTGCCTGCAGTACCTGCCGGTTCTCCATCATCGCTGCTGCGAAAATTATTTCCATCAGTACCAATGCGGTAAGCAAAACAATGATGTACAGCTTTTAGATGTTCTTTTTTAAGTAGCTGTAATTGTTTTTTGAAATCATCTGCCGAAAGTATTGAGAAGGCATACCCTAAAAATTTGCTGCCCCTATCTTTAAACTCCGCTGTCGCCGGTTGATCAATTGTGTAATAAAATTCCATTAAATATTTTTGTTGCTATAAAACCGGATACTGTCTGTTAATACCTGCTCAGTGTTAATAAGTTTATTATTTTTTAAGTCCGGGGCCTCTATTCCATTCTCAATTATTAAATCGTTATTCGTAATTATTCTTGCTTCATCCCACAAACCGGCATCTATAAATGATTGCAATAAAGCTGCACCACCTTCTACAATTAAAGAGCTGAGCTGCCTGCGATATAAAAGGTTCATCAAGGCTGTGGGTAGATTTTCTTTTTTGGCAATTTTATACAAAATTGTGTTTTCATTTTCTTCCTTCTTAATGTTATTGATAACGATTGTAGCAATGCTTCCATCAAATAATTGTAAATGCTGTGGCAATTTTAACTGCCTGTCTATAACAATACGCACCGGATTTTTTCCCGGCCATAAACGGGTCGTCAGCGCAGGGTTATCGTTCAAGGCTGTATTTGTGCCTACCAGGATAGCAGCTTCTTCACTCCGCCATTTGTGTACTAACCTATCCGTTATTTCATTGGTTATTTTTACGGCTTTGGATTCTTGATCTGCTATTTTTAAATTATTACTCTGTGCCCATTTTAAAATAATATAAGGCCGCTGTTTTTTATGGAAAGTAAAAAAACGTTTGTTCAATTCAATCGCTTCCTCATTTAAAATTCCTTCTAAAACTTTAATGCCTGCGTCTTGCAATTTTTTAATGCCGCTGCCATTTACTTTTTCAAATGGATCTGTACATGCAATTATCACTTCGGGTATTTGGTGCTTTATAATTAAATCGGCACAAGGTGGAGTTTTACCAAAATGGTTACAGGGTTCCAGGGAAACATATAGAGTGCTTTGACTGATCAAATGCTTGTTTGCTTCCTTTACATTATTGATGCAGTTTACTTCTGCATGAGCCTGACCATATTGCTGGTGATAACCTTCGCCAATAACGATACCCTTATGTACGAGCACAGCACCCACCATTGGGTTAGGCATTACATTTCCCTCACCCAATTGAGCAAGCTGTAAACAACGCTGCATATATGTTTCATGATTATTCAGCCGGGTAAAATTAAGCAACTAAAAATAAAGTAAGTTTGCGATAATGACAGTGCAAAAATTATACAGGCATTTCCTGGCCACGGTAAAACAAATTTACAGCGCTAATGAAGCTTCAAAAATTACCGATATGATCTTTGAATGGGCGGCAGCTATCAGCAAATCAGATATATTACTTTACCCGGATAACCAATTAAACAGTTCAACCATTCAGCAATTAGACAATGCATTGATAAAATTATTACAACATATCCCTGTTCAATATATCATAGGTGAAGGCTGGTTTTATAAAATGAATTTAAAAGTTTCTCCTGCGGTACTGATCCCAAGGCCGGAGACGGAAGAATTGGTTCTCGAAATTTTAAATCATCTGAAAAAAAGCAATGAACAATCTACAGTATTGGATATAGGAACCGGCAGTGGCTGCATTGCCATCGCTATAAAAAAAAATGCGACACAAACAAATGTTTCAGCGATTGATGTTAGTGAGCAAGCCCTGCAAATTGCCGAAGAAAATGCGAAAGCGCAGCAGGTAACAGTCTCTTATTTACAACTTGATTTTTTAAATGAAAAGGCCTGGAAAGATTTGCCGGCTTATGATATTATCGTAAGCAATCCACCCTATATTCCTTTAAATGAAAAAGAACTGATGGATAAAAATGTAACGACCCATGAACCACATACAGCTTTGTTTGTACCGGCAGAAAGTCCGTTAATTTTTTATGAAAAGATTGCGCTGTTTGGTAAATCACATTTAAATAAGAATGGAAAAATCTTTATGGAAACACACGAAGACTTTGCCGGTAAAGTAGCAACCTTGTTTGAGCAAAGTGGTTATAAAACAGCAATAAAAAAAGATATGTTTGACAAAGAAAGAATGGTGATGGCTACTCGTTTCCCGTAACCGTAGCAGAAGTGGTGGCGCCAAGCTTACGGGCCACTTTCATTACTCTTACTATTTCTCCCCATTGTGCTACGGAGTCCGCATTAATAACCACGGCAGGTTTTATACTATCACCTTCATTGATATATTTTCTTAATACTGCTTCTAAAGAATCAGTAATGATCTTTTTAGAACCAACATAAATATTTTTGTCTTTATCTACACTTACCACCACACTTTGCTTTTGCTTGGTATCACTTTTAGCCCTGGGTACACTCATCTTAATTACATTAGGATTGGCTAAGGTAGAGATCATTAAAAAGAACATCAATAATATAAACAGGATATCATTCAGCGGGCCAGTATCCACTTCTGAATGTTCATCACGTAATTTATTTTTTCTTAAAGCCATAATGTGAAT
>JBDUCK010000138.1:0-8563 GCA_040003485.1 Ferruginibacter sp.
TTATTTATTTCTTACCCCCTTTGGATGAAAATTTCTTTTTTTGCCTGAAGATCTTTTTTCATAAGAAGTATTGTAGGCCGGTTGTCCGCCAAAACTTTCGGGAACCATCATTTTTTGCACTTCTTTACCCAACAGTTTTTCAATGGCCAAAAATTTGCGTTGCTCTTTTTCGCTCACCAGCGTGTAAGCAGTACCATCGGCTTCCGCCCGGGCAGTACGCCCAATGCGGTGTACATAATCTTCACCATCATGTGGTACATCAAAATTTATTACCAGGTCTATATTGTCTATATCAATGCCACGGCTTAAAATATCGGTTGCCACCAATACGGGCAGCCTGCCACTTTTATATTGTATCAAAATATCTTCCCTGCTATCCTGCTCCAGGTCACTGTGTATTTCGCCGGCATTTATGCCATTGCGTTTAAGGTCACGGGTTAGTTGCTTTACATTTAATTTACTGCTGCAGAAAATTAAAACCGTTTTAAAATTTTTCTGTTTTAATAAGTGGAGGATCAGCGGAATTTTTTGTGCATCATAAACCAAAAATGCCTGTTGAATGATTTTTTCCGGTGGCTTGCTGATAGCGATATTTATTTCTGAGGGATCATGTAAAATATTGCGGGCCAACGAACGGATCTTTGGGGGCATAGTAGCAGAAAATAAAAGGTTCTGCCGTTTTTTGGGAAGATGATTTATGATAAACATAATATCATCATAAAAGCCCATATCCAGCATACGATCGGCTTCATCAAGCACTAAATATTGAAGGCTGTTCAATTTTACATAACCCATCTTTATATGCGCCATCATTTTTCCCGGCGTGCATACTACTACGTCAGCGCCCAAACTTAAAGCTTTTTTTTCCTGTACAAAAGCATTACCATCCCCACCGCCATACACAGCAATAGAACTTACCGAGGTAAAATACGAAAGCCCTTCCATGTGCTGTGCTATCTGGATGGCCAACTCACGGGTAGGTACAATAACCATGGCCGTTATTTCGGTTCCATCATGTGTACCATTAATAATACGGTGAATGAGCGGCAATAAAAAAGCGGCAGTTTTTCCTGTGCCTGTTTGTGCAGAAGCGATAATATCTTTCCCGGAAAGTATCAGCGGTATTACCTGTTGTTGCACCGGGGTTGCTTCTTCGTAGTTAGAGGCGTCAATGCCTTCCATCAATCTTTCGTCAAAACCAAAATCTGTAAACTTCAAAATAAATATATTAAAATTAATTGGGGATAAAGATAAGCATTACACTATCTATATTACACGAATTACACGAATTAATGCTGAAGAAAAAAGGGATTTCCTCTTTCGTGAAATTAGGGTAATGCTGGTCCAATTCGTGTAATTCGCAAAAATTCGTGTAATCAATGCAATATCTTTGTAGCTAATTATTACAAAATACAATGGTAAAAACCGGCGAATATAATTTACTTAAGGTGATCAGGGCCGTAGAATTTGGCGTTTACCTGGATGATGGAAATGAAGGAATTCTGTTACCTAAAAGGTTTATGCCTGAGGGTTTAAATATTGGTGATGAAATTAATGTTTTTGTATATCACGATAGTGATGACAGACTGATAGCCACTACGCAAAAGCCTTTGGGCGTAATGGATGATATTGTAAAACTCCGTACGGTAAGCGTTACTCCACAGGGGGCTTTCCTGGATTTTGGTTTAATGAAAGACCTGTTTGTTCCAAAATCTCAACAGCTTACAGGCATGCTGCCTAATGGAGAATACCTCGTAAAAATTTACCGGGACGAACAGACCAACCGGATTGCTGCCACAGAAAGAATAGAGCAAACCCTGAGCAATGATGAGCTTACGATAAAAGAATTAGAAGTAGTGGATCTCGTTGTTTTTCGGCGGACAGATATTGGCTATGTGATGATAATAAATAACCTGCACACGGGCGTATTACATTTCAACGAGATATACCGCCAGATTGGGGTGGGTGATAAATTCCAGGGCTTCATTAAAAAAATATATCCTGATAATAAAATAGATGTCGCAGCCGGAAAGCCGGGCTATAACAGGGTGGAAGATGAATCGGAAAAAATTCTTCGGTTATTAAAAGAAAGTGAAGGCTATCTTCCTTACTACGACAAATCAGATCCTGAAGAAATTTACAGCGTCTTTGGTATGAGCAAAAAAACGTTTAAAATGACAGTTGGCAATTTATACAAGCAGAAAAAAATCAGCCTGGAAAAAACCGGCATTAAATTAATAGACAATTAATATTTTGTATGGGCAGGATTAAAGTGGATCTACATGCAATTTATAACAACAGCGCCGCCATTGATAAAGCGTTGCTTCAGGCATTTGAAGATGCCATTGATAAAAAAATAAAAGAAGTAGAAATCATCCCAGGCAAAGGTAGTGGGCAACTAAGAAAAAAAGTAGAAAGGTTTTTACAGATGCCTCACATAAAGCCGCTTTATCACCGCATAGAAAATGACTCAAAAAATTTTGGTCGGTTATTTGTTTATTTTAAATTTTAGCACACTAACCTTTACAAATGGAATTAAGCCACGAAAAAAAATCAGCGATCCAGGGAACGGTAAAAAAGTTTTCCCTATCTCTCGTTTTACTCATTCTTATTTTTATCGGTTGCCTGTGGGCTTTGCTGCTTGTGGCAGATATGGTATTTGAAGATAAGAACCTGTCTTTTGATGAGCATATTTTTGCACTCATTCATCCTTATATAAATGGTACCAATACGGTTATTATAGAAGTAATTACGTTCCTGGGCTCACAGAATTTTTTATTGCCTGCTAATATCTTACTCATTCTTTTCTTTTTATTTATTAAAAAAGATAAACACGATGCCTGGAAGGTAACTGCTGTAGCGGTAACAAGTACGATTGTGCTTTTTCTATTAAAATTTCTGTTGCAGCGGGAGCGGCCATTGGTGCCACTTATTTCAAAAGCACATGGTTACAGTTTCCCCAGCGGCCATACATTCAGCAGCGTAGTATTTTATGGTATGATTGCTTATATCGCTTATAAAAATATTAAAAACAAACTGGTAAAATGGTTAGTGGTTGCAGCACTGGTAATGCTTACGTTCATGGTTGGCTTTAGTCGGGTGTATTTAAAACTTCATTATGCCAGCGATGTAATTGCAGGTTTCTGCCTTGGCATTATCTGGCTGTTACTGGCAAAATGGTTATTATTAAAAGCTGAAAAAATGACTCCTGTAAAGAATAAAACCACTCATAACACAGGCAGAACGGATTAAAACAGATTCATTTATTATTAATAGAATCAATACGTAAAATCTGTCGATCCATACAATCCGTGCATCTATCCCTCCCCGCTGTTATCAATCAATCGCCTGCCTTTATCAGCCCAATTTTTTGTGAATGCAGAATAGCATCTTTGCTATGTTTAAAATAACAGCAGACAGTCCCCATATCTTCTATTTCTTTTAATTTATTTTGTACCGCAACCTTGGGAGTTTTGCCTACGGATCTTATATAAACACAAAAAATATTTGCTTTAAAGTGGGTAACAATTGAGGCATAAATATTGGGATCTTCCTGCGAATCATCCCCGAGTAAAATAAATTTTTGAGTTGGATAAGCTTCTAAAATCCTCACGATACGCATAAACTTGGTTCCATGATTACCATGGCCTGTTTTAAAAACCTGTTTAAATTGTTTTATCTGGTTTAGCAGGTAAACGCCCTCGGGCAATTTATTCTGTTTAGAAAATTCCCGGATATATTCATAAAGATTCCACTCACTGCTGGAAACATAAAAGAAAGGGTTTTCTGCTTTGTCACCTGAGGTATGCAACAATTGGTAATGCCTGACAGCCCCATCAAATGGGCGGCGGCTGCGGGCATTTTCTGTAAGCAAAACAAATAAGCGTTTCCTGAGATTACCAGAATACGAAATTAAAAAAGTATCATCTATATCTGATATAAATGCAAATTGATTTACAGATGGAATTGTAAGCGAAGCTTTTGCTGAACATGAAATATTGCCAGACTTTTTTTGAACCAGGTCTACCTGAACCGTGTAGCAACCCGGTGTCATTAATTTTACTGGCTGCCATTCAAATTTAAAAAAGCCATCAGCTTCGGATATTGCAGTATACATTTGGCCATCCCAATGCATTTGCACGCTTGCACCCGCAATAGGTTTTACCATGAACAACCGCAATAATGCCAGGGTATTGAATAAAAAATTATCCCGGTATTTTTTTCTGCCCAGCGGGCTTAATGCCAGGGCATGGCCATAAATAAAGCAATGGGTATTATTGCCAAACCCAGCATACAGTTTTACGGCAGGACTATTGCTTAGTCTTACCGAAGTAAAAAACCTGCGCTTCAATTTTTTAAAAAAAGATTGCTTTGATGGTTTGCTCGATCTATCTACATTCATTTCCTGTAAATTAGTATAATGGAGGCTAATAGTAATTTAAAAATATTGTTTGTTATAAATCCTTCTGCCGGCAGAAATAATAATACTGACTGGAAAGAAAATATACGCAAATACTTTACCGAAAAAGATTATTCAATTGACTATTTTATGTTGCAGGACAAGCCAGACACGGTGCAACTGAAAGAATACATCCTGGCACAGATGCCGGCCAAAGTAATTGCCGTGGGAGGCGATGGCACAGTAACGATGCTGGCTAATATTATTGCAGGTACCCAAATTGCATTAGGCATTTTGCCAGGCGGCTCTGCCAATGGTATGGCGAGGGAATTAGCCATCCCTGATATGCCCCAGGAGGCATTGAAAATTGTGGAAACAGGCACCATAAAAAATTGCGATACTGTTAAAATAAATGGCGACCATCTTTTCCTGCATTTGAGCGATATAGGCCTTAATGCACAGCTTATCAAATATTTTGATGAAGGTAAGCTAAGAGGAAAACTGGGCTATGCGAGGGTGATCTTAAAAACACTTTGGTACAAGGAAAAAATGCAGGTGATTATATATTGCAAAGGCCTGGAGGTACGGCGTAATGCCTTTATGATAGTACTTGCAAATGCCAGTATGTATGGTACAGGTGCAGTTATAAACCCTCATGGAAAATTAGATGATGGCGTTTTTGAAGTTATTATTGTACGCCGGCTTTCCGTTCTGTCTATTTTTAAAATGTTGCTTAACCCTGGCCCCTTTAATCCTAAACATATAGAAATATTTCCTTGCACATCTGTAGAGATTAATACCACAAAAAAAGTTCACTTTCAAATAGATGGGGAATATATGGGGAAAATAAAAAACATAAAGGCGCAAATAATTCCCGGTAATCTTAAATTGATTTTGCCAAAAGCAAAATAATCTTCGAAAAAAAAAGCAGAAATCTTTTCGTTTAATTCTTAATAAAGAGGCGCAGATTTAATCTGCGCCTCTTTATTATTTTTATTAATCGATCAAACTCATTAAAGTAAAGCTTAAAAAAACATTTTAGCCGACAGCTCTGCATCATGTGCATAAATATCATCAGCGAAATGCAGTAAACCATTATCATCTACCCAGGCGGTGTAGTAAGTTATTAAAACCGGCACCGGGCTTTTTACTTTTACAAATTGCTGCTTACCACTATTCATTGCAGAATCGATGTTCTCCGGTGTCCATTTAGGATCATCTTTTAATAAGTATTCAGCAAGTTTTGCTGGTTCACTTAACCTGATGCATCCATGGCTATATGCTCTTTTGTCTTTATCAAATAAACTTTTAGCAGGTTTATCATGAAAATATATATCAAAGCTGTTAGGAAATAAAAATTTTACTTTGCCTAATGAATTTTGTTTTCCGGGTAGTTGCCGCACTACCGGTAAACCACCATTTGTACCGGTTATTTCCATCTCATGCTTAGCCAGGTAATTGCTATTCCGGTTCATACCCGGAACAATCTCTTTTTTCACAATGCTTACAGGGATATTCCAGTATGGACTAAAAACTACCTGGTTCAGATTTCCTGTAAACATTGTGGTGTTATGCCCTTCTTTGCCCACCACCACATTCATATCAAACACTTTATTTTTACCATCTTTTACATGCAGAATAAATTCAGGAATATTTACCAGAATTAACTTTCCCTGCGGCTCATTTATCATCCATTGCATACGGCCCATATTCATTAATATCTGTTGAATGCGGTTTAGTACCGGCACATTCATATCTTTTATCTGCCCATCTGTAAGTATACCGGTAGCAGTGTAACCATAACGTACCTGAAAACTTTTAATACCCTGCTCCATTGCATCATCAAATACAAGTGAAGTATCCTGCCCCGGCAAATCTCCGGTAAGCTGCAAGGTTTTTTTAATAGCCGCTACAGCGGCAAGAGAAGTTCCTTTTTTCAATTGTTTGGCAGGGGTAGTTATTACAGGCCATCCGCCATTTTTTTGTATTGCCACATATTTTACCAAGGCCTCTTTTAATTTTTTATAAGCTTCGTTTACATCTTCATAATATTTATTGTCTTTATGCTTTTTGGCTATTATAGAATCTGCCAGGGCAACCGCATCCGCCTTTCTCAACGGAATAAATTTTTCCAGTTCTTTACGTTTTACATAGCCGTCTTCAATATTATTTATAGAATATAAAATAAAATGCTGCGTAAGTTTTAGTTCTGTATTTAAAAAGCTTTTATCTGTCGCAGAAACTTTCAGGCTGTCTTCTCCTATTAAATTATCCATTTTAGCCTGCAGCGCTTTGTCCTTTAAAGAGCTGTCATTGGTATATGTAAGATGATAACTATGTTCATTCCAGAATCCCCGGGCCTGTTCAGAAAGCCCTTCAGCAGAAAACCAGGCGTACTGGTAGTTGCGGGCATTATAAAAACTCCGCATAAGGCGTGCAGTGGACGCATCAATTTTGTTTTCATCAATAAAACTGACTAAAGCCATGCTGTCAAAAAAAAGATTGTTATAGGCATTGGCTGAGGTTATGCTGAAATCTCTTTTGGTTATTTTTTTTTCAGCCGTCTTTCTTGACTCGTTGGTCTCAGTTCCATTTTCAGATTTATTGTTATTACAGGCCCCGATGAGGGTAATAACCGATAGGGTAAAAAGTATTTTTTTCATATTGAGCTATACCCTTACAAATGCTGTGCCTTTTAAAATATTTTTAAAAATCAAGGTGAATACTACCCGAATTATATATGCTAAAAAATTATGTGCTAAATTTTGGTAAATTATTACCCTAGTTCTTTTACGGATGTAGTTGTAAAAATGTCTAAATCTTTTTGATGAGGTTTTAAAAGGAATAATTTTATCGAAAGTCAATTTTATACAAAAAAAATTTGCATAAATACCGGGCAAGGAGCCGCCTCATGGCGGGCATCCCCCAGTATTTTATTTAATATTTGTTGCCATAACTTCTTTGCTATTATGGAACTGTTACCACAAAAGAAACAGAATTTACTAATCCATCTCTGTTGGTTACGGTAAATGTCCATTTTTCTGATCCGCTCTGGCTACGTGTTGTCAGCACCAAATCTTTATCATAATTATTTCCCTGTGCTCCTGTAAGTGTTTCGTTAAAAAAGCTGGTAGAATTTGCACTGGCATCATAAGCTACGGAAGCATCGAACGTTTTTAATATATCCCCGCTTTCGGCCAAAGAAGCGATAATCCCTACGGTAAACGGTGTGTTTTTGGCAATGGTTGCATTTGCAGACGTGTAAGTGGCACCTGTTTTAAAAGCAATGTTAGGTAATTTCCCTTCATCTTTTTTGCACGAATTAAATAGAAAAACGAATGCAAATAAAAATGAACCGGTGATGATTTTTTTGAATGTCTGTTTCATAATTGTTTTTTAAGTTTAGTTAATTGTAAATGGAATATTTATATTAATTGCAATGTTGCGTCCTATGTTATGAATAAAATAATCTTTAAACCTGGAGAGGTGATCATAATAATTTTTATTTAAAAGATTATTGCCGGCGATGCTGATGGTAATATCATTTTTACCGGCATATACTACCCCTGAAACTCCAGCATTCAGGAGGGTGTACCCAGTTGTTGGCGTTTCAAATTGTGCCGGATGGTTTTGCGCCTGTACATCATCCACACTTACATTAAATGATATTTTTTTTATTTTCGCCGAACGGATAAATACTGCTTCTGCCTCATGGTGAAATTTATTAGCGGGAATAAAAGGCAGATAATTTTTGTTGGCAAGTTTTCCGGTTACGGTAGAAAAATCAGTATGATAATAGAACCATTTTACTGCAGGCAAATGTAAACCTACAGAAGCTTCTCCACCATACAGCCCGGCATTGGATTGCTGGTAGCGGTAAAAATCAAAGCCCAGGTATTGCGTGCCTGTTGGGTTAAGAAAAATATAATTATTAAAATGATTATAAAATGCGGCTACCGAAAATGAAAGTGCAGAAGTGTAAGCCAATGAAATTTCTGTATTAAAATTCTGTTCAATTTTTAGCTCAGGATCTCCCACTTCCCACCGCAGCGTTCCTTCATGCAAACCATTAGATGATAACTCTGCCAGGTTACCAGAACGAAAGCCAGTGCTGATATTAAACTTTGCATTAAAATTATGAGTGGGATTAAATGTTGCGCCAAA
>JBDUCK010000427.1:0-2561 GCA_040003485.1 Ferruginibacter sp.
ATGTACCAGGAATTATTAGATAAAAAAAAGACATTAGCGGTTATTGGTCTGGGTTATGTGGGGCTGCCAATCGCTTTGGAGTTCGCAAAAAAACTTAAAGTGATTGGGTTTGATATTAATGCAGAAAGGGTAGAGATGATGCGTAATAAAATAGATCCCAGCCAGGAACTTGACAGTACTGCATTTGATGGCTGTGATATTACATTTACCCACGACCTGGAAGTTTTAAAAGGAGCTAACTTTTTTATTGTAGCCGTACCAACACCGGTAGATGAACATAATGTGCCGGATTTAATTCCCATACAAAGAGCCAGTGAAACCATTGGTAAAGTAATTAAGAAATCTGATTATGTAGTTTTTGAAAGCACTGTTTATCCCGGTTGTACAGAAGAAGATTGTGTACCCATAATTGAAAAATTATCGGGCCTTAAAATGGTAACGGATTATAAGGTCGGTTATTCTCCCGAAAGAATAAACCCAGGCGATAAAGAACATACCATCAGCACCATTGTAAAAGTAGTAAGCGGGTGTTGCGATGAAAGCCTTGATACCATTGCAAAAGTTTACGAACTGGTGGTAAAAGCAGGCGTACATAAAGCGTCTTCAATAAAAGTTGCAGAAGCTGCAAAAATTATAGAAAATACCCAGCGTGATTTAAACATCGCTTTGATGAATGAACTCTCCATCATTTTTGACAGAATGAATATTAATACTTTTGAAGTGCTGGAAGCGGCAGGTACCAAATGGAATTTTTTAAAATTTCAGCCAGGGCTTGTGGGCGGTCATTGCATCGGCGTAGATCCATATTACCTTACGCACAAATCAAAAGAGCTGGGATATGAAAGCCAGGTAATCCTTGCAGGCAGGGAAATAAATGATGGTATGGCCGGTTATGTAGCAAAGAAAGTACTGCAATATATTATTCAGTATAACGGCAATGTAAAAGATGCAAAAGTGCTGGTGATGGGCGCTACATTTAAAGAGAATGTAAGCGATATCCGAAACAGTAAAGTAGCCGATGTGGTAAATGAATTAAAATCATTTTCTTTAAATGTAACCGTTACAGATCCTTATGCAGAAAGTGATCAACTGAAACATGAATATGGGTTTGGGCTTGTAGAAACTATCGGTAAAGATTATGATGCCGTGATAGTAACAGTTCCTCACGATGAATATAAAACCCTTGATGATAAATACTTTGCATCTATCACAAAACCTGCAGGACTAATAGCCGATTTAAAAGGAATTTACCGGAAAAAAATAACCAGCAGAAATTACTGGAGCCTTTAAAACCATTTCAGAATTGTCCATTGACTATTCACCATTCACGATTTAAAATGACCTCAAATACAAACGATATATCCAACAGTAATTTTTTAATAACGGGCGGAGCTGGTTTTATTGGCGGCCATATTGCAGAGTATTTATTAAAAAATGGGGCTGCCAAAGTTCGTGTACTGGATAATATGGTAAATGGTTTTGAAACTAACCTTGATATCCTGAGAGCATTTCCCCAGTTTGAATTTATTAAAGGTGATATCAGGGATTTAGCAACCTGCCAGCAGGCTTGCGCAGATATGGATTTTGTGAGCCACCAGGCAGCCTTGGGCTCAGTGCCCCGTAGCATAAAAGATCCTGTTTACTTTAATGAAGTAAATGTTGGTGGCTTTGTAAATATGCTTAAAGCCGCTGTAGATAACAAGGTAAAGAAGTTTGTGTATGCTTCTTCTTCCTCTGTATATGGTGATGACCATACCTTACCAAAGTTAGAAAGCAGGTTGGGAAATTGTTTATCGCCATATGCTGCTACAAAAAAAACCAACGAATTATATGCGCAGATTTTTGCGGACGTATATGGATTGAGAACAACCGGCCTCAGGTACTTTAATATTTTTGGACCCAGGCAAGATCCAGACGGAGCCTACGCTGCCGTTATTCCATTGTTTGTAAAAGGGATTATTAAGAAAACGCCGGTGTACATAAACGGCGATGGTGAACAAACACGGGACTTTACTTTTGTAGATAATGCGGTACAGATAAATGTAAAAGCAATGCTTACTGAAAATGAAGAATCTGTTAACAAAGTATTTAATGTAGCCGTCGGCGAAAATTTTTCTATAAATTATTTGTACAATGCCTGTGCAGAAAATCTAGAGAGTGATTGGGCAGCTACATACCGTGAGCCAAGAGCTGGCGATATAAGAAATTCACTGGCAGATATTTCTTTAGCAAAAAACCTGTTAGATTACCAGCCAACAAAAAAATTTGAAGATGGGCTTACGGAGACTATTGAATTTTTTAAAAATATTTATTCAAATGGATAATTGATAATTTTATAATGGATAATAAGAATGCAATTATGCAATTTTATTTTTTTTTGAACCCGGCAGTGTTACTACTATTCAGCTTCATTGGCGTCGCACTCTTGTACAATAGTTCTTTATTCAACATTAACAGCAACTTTACAATTGAAAATAGAGTCTGCAAATATGCTAATAGTTTTACATTATCAATTATCAATTCACCAATTGTCAATTAAAAAAAATGTCGTTTATTAAGAC
>JBDUCK010000007.1:0-27629 GCA_040003485.1 Ferruginibacter sp.
AAACGTAACTGATTTTGGTTGTAATGCTGACATTTAAAAGTTTTTAACGCCGGTTGGTTACCGGCGATCAATGAAAGTAGATATCTATAACGAACAATTCCCAACGGCAAATAACAGTTGGGAAAATTCGATTATTACATAGATATAATTTTATTTACGAAGGCCTAATTTTTCGATTAATCCTCTATAACCTGTAAGGTCGTGCTTGCTTAGGTAAGTTAATAAACGCTTACGCTGACCTACCATAATCATTAAACCTCTTTGAGAAGAAAAATCTTTTTTATTTCCTTTTAAGTGATTTGAGATGTGGTTAATACGTTCGGTCAGTTGGGCAATCTGACCTTCTATTGAACCCGTGTTAGAAGCTTTCCCCCCATAGGTAGTGAAAATTGTTGCTTTTCTTTCTAGTGTTAAATGCGACATTAATTTGTTTTTTTTAAAACGATTGTTTTATTTCTTTTTATAAGTGGGTGCAAAAGTAGTATAAAAAATGGAATTAAAAGTGGAATGTCATATTAAATTGACCAAATTGCAAATTATTTTTTCCTGTCGGCATATCTGATAATGAAGATAATTATGAAAAGGCAAACTGTAAATATATTTTATGGCTGAGGCCGGATAGGAACGATGCCTGGAGAAATGTAGACATAGCTTGTTGCTGATTGCAACGGCAAGCATCGGATACAGCTGACCGAAATATTAAATGGTTATAACCAACGAGTTTTAAAGCTAGTAATTTTATATTTTTTTATAAAGTGTAACTTCGTAAAATGACACCAGGATTTGCTATTATAGGTTGTGGCCGCATAGCCAAACGACATGCAGAACAGATAAACAAAGTGGGCAAATTAGTAGCTGTTTGCGATATTGTTTTGGAAAATGCAGCTGAATTGGCCAGGGAGTACGATGCAAGAATGTATTTATCCATAGAAGAGCTGTTGATAAAAGGAAATGATATCGATATCATAAGTATTTGCACGCCCAATGGCCTGCATGCAGAACATAGTATTAAGAGCCTATTGGCAAATAAGCATGTTCTTTGTGAAAAGCCTTTAGCAATTTGTATCTCCGATGCAAAAAAAATGATTGATGCAGCCGCACTTGCTGATAGAAAATTGTTTGTAGTGAAGCAAAACAGGTATAATCCTCCTGTACAGGCTGTCAAAGCATTATTGAATGAAGATAAGCTGGGGAATATTTTTTCTTTTCAGATAAATTGTTTTTGGAACAGGCCAAAAGAATATTACCTGAATAACTGGAAGGGGACAAAAGACCTGGATGGCGGCACATTATTTACTCAATTCAGCCATTTTATTGATCTGCTCTTTTGGTTTTTGGGGGATGTAAAAGAAATAAAAGCCATAACACGAAATTATGAACACCCAATTATAGAGATTGAAGACACGGGTATAGTAATGTTAGAAATGCTGAGTGGCGCAATAGGCACTTTAAATTATACTGTAAATAGTTTTCAAAAAAATATGGAAGGTTCCTTTACCATTTTTGGAGAAAAGGGAACAGTAAAAATTGGCGGTCAATATCTCAATGAACTGGAATATCAATGCATTGATAATATTAAAATTGAAAACCTGGCAGCGGGCAAGCCTGCCAATGCCTACGGTTTTTACCAGGGCAGCATGAGCAATCACGATAAAGTATATGAACATTTATTAAAAGCCATTGAAATACCCGGCTATGAATTTGCCAGCGCCTTAGACGGAATGAAAACAGTAGAAATTATAGAAAAAATATATGCTCAGGCGGCAATAAAATAAATTCGCTTTATTTGTTATAAAAAGCCATCTGTGCCATCTATTTATTTTACTGTTACAACAGACCTTTCTTACGACCAGCGCATGATACGCATCTGCACTTCATTGGCTGGCGAAGGCTATACTGTGACGCTGGTAGGCAGAAAAATAAATTCTTCCATCCCTTTACTCCCTCAACCTTACAAACAAAAGAGAATTAACTGCTTTTTTGAAAATGGGAAACTGTTTTATGCAGAATTCAACACCCGGTTATTTTTTTATTTTTTATTCAAAAAGATGGATGGTATCTGCGCCATTGATTTAGACACGATACTTCCATGCTATTTTATATCCGAGCTTAAAAAGGTAAAGCGCATTTATGATGCACATGAACTTTTTTGTGAAATGAAAGAAGTGATGAGCCGGCCGAAAATTTATAAAATATGGAAGTGGATAGAAAAAAGAACAGTGCCATATTTCCCTAATGGTTATACCGTAAATAAACCCATTGCAGACGAATTTTATAAAATGTACGGGTGTAAATATGAAGTAATACGAAGCATTGCCATATTACAACCTCTTCTTCAACAACAGAAAAAAGAAAAGTATATTTTATACCAGGGAGCCGTAAACGAAGGCCGCAGTTTTGAAACACTTATACCTGCTATGCAATTGATAAATGCGCCTCTATATATTTGTGGCGACGGTAACTTCATGCATCAGGCCAAAAAACTGGCAGAGCAATATAAAGTAACTGAAAAGATATTTTTTAAAGGAATGTTATCGCCACAGCTTTTAAGAACTTATGCCAGCCAGGCCTACATTGGTATTACCCTTTTTGAAAATACAGGTTTAAGTAATTATTATTCTCTGGCCAACCGGTTTTTCGATTATATACATGCAGCAGTGCCCCAACTTTGTGTAAATTATCCTGCATACCGGGAAATAAACAATTTGCACCATATAGCTGTTCTGATAGATGACCTGAGTCCGGAAAATATTGCCTCCAATATCAATGAAATGTTGAATAACAGAGATAAATGGGAAGCGTACAAAACAAATTGCATAGAAGCAAGCAAGGTATTAAACTGGCAAAACGAAGAAAAAAAATTATTGCTATTTTATAAAAGAATATTTGAATAAACACTTACATATAGTAACCCATGATGTTCCCTGGCCGACTGACTACGGCGGTGTGGTAGACCTGTTTTATAAAATAAAATGTTTGCACAGCCTTGGAGTAAAAATTCATCTGCATTGTTTTACCAGTGGCCGGCCTGAGCAAAAAATACTAACTGAATACTGTGAATCGGTAAATTATTATATACGTAAAAAAGGCTTCCTGGGCTTTTCTTTAATAATACCTTATATCGTGCAATCCAGAAGTAATCATGCCTTACTCAAAAAACTTCAGCAAGATGATCACCCTATTCTCCTGGAAGGAATTCATTGCACTTATTTTTTACAAAATAATAAACTTCAGGGAAGAAAAATTTTTGTAAGGCTCCACAATGTTGAGTACAAATATTATCACCAGCTTGCAAAACATGAAATTAATATTTTCAAAAAAGTATATTTTAGATGCGAAAGTTTGCTATTGAAAGAATACGAACGAAGGCTCGTTAAAAAAGCTGTATTTTTCTCGGTAAGTATGGAAGATGTGGAAGTGTATAAAGCGGTATTCAATGCAAAAAACATTTATTTTCTCCCGGTATTTTTGCCGTGGAAGGAAGTAAATACAACAAATGTCAAAGGATGCTTTTGTTTATATCATGGCAACCTTGAGGTAAATGAAAATGAAAAAGCTGCCGATTGGTTATTGAATGAAGTATTTAATTCTTTAAAAATACCACTCGTAATTGCCGGTAAAAATCCGTCTCTTCCCCTTCAAACCCTGGCACAAAGCCATGCTCATACCTGCATGGTTATAAATCCGGACGAAAATGAAATGCAGGATCTTATAAAAAAAGCCCAGATAAATATTCTCCCTTCTTTTAATAAAACAGGTGTAAAGTTAAAATTATTAAACGCTCTTTATAATGGCAGGCATTGCCTGGTAAATGAAGCTGCTTCAGAAGGTGCACAAATTAATCAATTGTGTACAATTGCAGAATCTGCTGAACAGTTTAAAGAAGAGGTACAAAAATTATTTCATCAAAGTTTTACAGAAGAAGAATTACAAAAGAGAAAAGAAGTTTTGCAGCAAATTTACGATAATGATAAAAATGGCCAGCAACTTATTGCATGGATATACTAGCATTATCCCACACTTTATTTGCTTCCGTTTTTATTGTTCTCGCCGGAAATTTATTTATCACCATATAATCATGCGTTGCCATAACAATAGTTGTGTTATAATCTTTGCAGATCTGAAAAAGCAACTGCATTATTTCGTCACTTGTTTCCGGGTCCAGGTTACCAGTAGGCTCATCAGCCAATATAAGTTTAGGAGAATTTAATAAAGCTCTTGCTACATCTATGCGTTGCTGCTCACCACCACTCAGTTCAAAAGGCATTTTAAAACCTTTGGTTTTCAGGTTCACTTTATCCAGCACATCACCTATCTTTTCATCCATTAATTTTTCATCTTTCCAACCCGTAGCTTTTAAAACAAATTTAAGGTTATCATTTACATTTCTATCTGTAAGTAATTGAAAATCCTGGAACACAACACCAAGGTTACGCCGCAGGTATGGAACAGTTTTCCAGGTAAGTTCTCTCAAATTATGGCCGGCGACCCACCCCTCACCTTCCCGCAATTCAAGATCGCCATACATGGTTTTAAGCAAACTACTTTTGCCTGTACCTGTTTTACCTACCAGGTACACAAATTCACCTTTATCTACAGAAATGTTTACATCACTCAAAATAAGACTGCTGCCCTGGTAGATGTTTACATTTTTTAATTCTATAATGGATTGTGACATGTATTTTAATTATTTATAATTGGCTTCGGGTTTAACTGGCTTATTATTTTACCACGTAAGTGGCAAATTTAGCAGTTTGATAAAGAGAATGAAAATATAATTTTAAACTTTCCGTTAATACTTAATCCTGGTTACAAGCAAACGCTTTGTTATATTTCGGGTAACTTCTAAATTTTACTTATTCTTTTATAAACCTGATCTATCTTCAGAAAAATCTTAGCAACTATGAAAACCTTAGCGCTTTTTTTTAGTATTATTTTTAACATCAACTACATATCTGCTCAATCTTCACAGACCGCACAACCAGTGTCTTTGTCCGTTTACAAATCTGCAAGTAAAATTAAAATAACTTCCACGGCTAGTGGCTATGTTAGCGGTTTAAAAATTTCAGAAGCTGTTGTTTCAGTAGATACCAGCATCAGAGTCTCTCCCAAAACTGCTTACCTGAGCATAGATTTTTCTTCCATAACAGGTACATCACTCGATGAAATCCTGAATGGCACTAATAGTTTCTGGATAGTAGACAAAACCGGTAAAGCCATAAAATCTTCAGAAAAATTTCTTAAGAAAGTTAAAGGTTCTATGGAAAATCAATTGGTAGATTATACCGTAAAAATTCCATACAAATTAAAGGCTGATCTAAATACCGCCTATACCGTACGCTATTTATGGGAAAGTAAAGACAAAAAGAAAACAATTGATATTGTTGCCACGAGGTAACAAAGTTTGTTTTAAACAATCTACCTCCCATATTTTTTTATTATCAAATGCACTTCTGCTCCGTTGTTAGAACATACTCCTTTATAGACTTTTATCGCTACCCTTTTCTAACGGAGTTAATTATACAATGTGGATAACTAAGTTTTTAGTTTTAAAACTAAATATTTAGTTTTACTTATCAAAAAAAAAATAATGAAGCCACTAACAAAAGCAGAAGAACAAATTATGCAGGTGCTCTGGAAATTAGGTAAAGCATTTTTAAGAGAAATAATAGAAGCACTGCCCAGCCCCAGGCCACATAACAATACTGTAGCCACTATCATAAAGATATTAGTGGAAAAAGAATTTATTGCTGTTACTGTATTTGGAAGGACCCATCAATATTATCCCCTGGTAACAAAAGATTCGTACAGCAAAAGCACAATGAAAAGCCTGGTGAAAGGTTATTTTGAAGGCAGCTTCAGTAATGCGGTTTCTTTTATGGTAAAAGAAAATAATTTAAGCGTAGCAGAATTAGAAATGCTTTTAAAACAATTAAAGAAAAAATAAGCCGGTATTGTAAAACTAAAATTATAAATTATTTTTATGCTTTTATTCGCCTATTATCTTTTAAAAGTAATTATCTGCTCGGCAGTATTGTTTGGTTACTATTGGTTCTTTTTGCGGAATAAGGTTTTTCATATTTACAACCGATTTTATCTTTTGGCCATTGTAGTATTATCCATGCTGCTGCCATTGGTAAAATTTAATCTCTGGCATGAAGCAGCCGCTTCAAAATCTGCCATGGTGCATATGCTAGAAATAGTAAATGGCAGCGATGAATACCTGGATGAGATTGTGATCCAGAGCCATTATAATCACATTGATAAAGAACAGATCATATTGTGGTTGTTTGTTGCAGTATGTATTTGTTTTGCGCTATATCTTGTAAAATCAATCCTAAAAATAAATTTATTAAAGAGAACAAATCCTGTTCAGAAATTTGAGGGAATAGACCTGGTAAATACTTATGATAAAAGCACGCCATTTTCTTTTTTCAAAAATATTTTCTGGAATAATGCTATTGATATAAACAGCAACAATGGCCAGCGGATTTTAAAACATGAACTGGCGCATATACAGGAAAAACATAGCCAGGATAAATTGTTCATCAATATTCTTATGATCTTATTCTGGTGCAATCCTATATTCTGGCTCTTACGCAAAGAACTTAATTTGATACATGAATTCCTGGCAGATAAAAAAGCCGTGGAAGATGGGGACACTGCTGCATTTGCGGCAATGATACTGCAGACAACTTATCCCAGTCACCGTTTTGAACTAACCAATAATTTTTTCTATTCACCCATAAAAAGAAGATTAGCTATGCTAACAAAAAATAATAAAACAAATTATATAAGCCGCCTGCTTGTATTGCCATTAGCATTAATTGTATTTGCAGCATTTACATTAAAAAGTAAATTATTGCCTGCAACATTATCATTAAAAGCCGAAACTCTAACTGTTGTAATAGATGCTGGCCATGGTGGTACAGATAATGGTGCAGTAGCAATAGATGGTACAACTGAAAAAGATATTTCGCTTGATTTATTAAAAAAGATAAAAGCATTAAATCAGGATGACAATATAAAATTGTTATTTACCAGAGAAACTGATATTTATCAAACTCCCAAAGAAAAAGCTGAACTGGCAAGTAAGTTAGGTGCAGATTTATTTATCTCAATACATGTAGATAATGAACCAAAAAATAAAAGTCCAAAAGGGACAGGTTTAGGAATTTGGGTTTCACGTAATGAATTTACCAATAGTGAATCAAGTAAGTTATTAGCTTCAGCTTTAATAGCATCATTCCTAAATAATTATGCTATACCGGTACCAAAAAATCCAATGAAGCGGCCGAAAGGGATTTGGATATTACAGGCTACAAAATGCCCGGCCGTATTAATTGAAGCTGGGTTTATTTCAAATGAAAAAGACCTTGCGTATTTAAAAAGTGAAGCAGGCCAAACACAGTTTGCAAAAAATGTATTGGATGCAATTGAAAATTTTGCAGCAAATAAAGACGGATTAAAATCTACTGAATTATCATCTGATACAGACACGGTGGGAATGTTTGTAAATGTAAAAAATACAGATGCTGATTATTTAAAAAGTGATGAATTCAAAAGCAAAGCATTGGTAATTGTTGACGCAAAAGAAATAGGAAATGCAGGATATGATTATATAGAAAAAAGCAAAGCTAGCTATACCAGTATGGTAGTCTATAACCCAACTGAAGCAAAAAAAAATTATGGCGTAAAAGGTTACTACGGTGTGATTAAAGTAACATTAAAAGATGCTTCGTTCACAAAAGCAGATTCATTATTTTATGACCAAAAAAGCAAATCAATTCGTTTAGGCGGCTCAAATTCACCTGATATAAAAGGTCTTGAAAATGTATTAATTTATGTTGATGGAAAAATTACAACACCCTTAGAATTAAATAAAATACCTCCCTCCAGGATAAGTTCGATAAATATTTTAAAAGGCAATAAGTTAGATGATATAACTGAAGCTAAAGGAAAAGCAGCCATTATTAATGTAATAACAAAACCGGATGATCTACCTGAAGTAAAAGTTGTATCTAAAATTTCGGCAACAAAAGGAGATAAAGCTATTTCTAAATATGGCGATAAAGGGGAAAATGCTGTGGTAGAAATTATCAGTAAAAACGATACGATCCCACAAGAAGATAAAGTATTTACCAAAGTAGAAGAAGAGCCAGAATTCCCTGGAGGCAAAGATGCATGGCGGGAATATTTACAAAAGAATCTTAAGGCAAATATGCCGGTTGATGAAGGCTGGAAGCCCGGTACCTACACTATAATAACGCAATTTATTGTAGATAAGGAAGGGAATGTAAGTGATATTTCTACTAAAGATTTCCCTGGTTCTAAAACTGCACAAATGTGTATTGACCTGATTAAAAAAGGGCCAAAGTGGATGCCGGCAAAACAGAATAATAATATTGTAAAAGCATACAGGAAACAGCCCATTACATTTGTTGTAGCAGAAGATTAATTTCGCTAAAAAAAAATGACATCTTTTAAGGGGATGTAATTTCTAAGGCTTTGAAGTTGGACTTTAAAGTTTACATCTTTTTAAAAGGGGTAAACTTTAATAATAAATTTCTTCTCCAACTATTTTGATTACTAATTCTTTTTTAGCTGAAGCCTCTACCCTGCCTATAATTTGTGCATCAATATTAAATGCCTGCGCAGCATCAATCATGGTTTGTGCATGCGCTGCTGCACAATAAATTTCCAGGCGGCAACCCATGTTAAACACTTCATACATTTCCCGTAAACTGCTGCCGCTATTATGTTGAATAATATTAAATATCTCCGGAGCGTCAAAAAGATTGTCTTTTATAATTTTAAAAATGCCAGGCAAATATTTCATACACTTGGTTTGTCCACCACCGCTGCAGTGTATAAGCCCATGTATTTTTTCAAAATGATTTTTTAATAAGCCTACCAATACCGGTGCATACGTACGGGTGGGGCTTAAAATTAATTTGCCAATTGATAAATATTCATTTTGGACGGTTACAAGATCGGTAAGTTGATTTTTTCCGATATAGATAACATCTTCTGACAAATTGCTGTCATAGCTTTCTTTAAAATGCTCCGCATAAAATTTACTCAATACATCATGCCGGGCACTGGTAAGGCCATTGCTGCCAAGGCCGCTGTTGTACTCGCTTTCATAAGTCGCCTGGCCATAACTGGCAAAGCCTACAATCACATCTCCTGCCTGTATGTAATCATTACTGATGATTTTATTTTTAGGCCAGCGGCAGGTCATGGTGCCATTTACTGCAACGGTTCGTACTACATCGCCAACATCCGCTGTTTCACCGCCGAGGTAATGAATATTTACTCCAAAAGTTTTTAAGATATTAAACAATTCCTGGGTACCGTTAATTATCTGTTCCAAAACATTTCCGGGAATTAAAAGTTTATTGCGGTCGATGGTTGAATTGAAAACAATATTATCATAAATGCCCACACATAACAGATCATCAAGATTCATTACAACGGCATCCTGCGCAATGCCCTTCCATACAGAAATATCACCCGTCTCTTTCCAATAGAGGTAAGCTAGTATGCTTTTAGTACCGGCGCCATCTGCATGCATTACATTTACAAAGTCAGCATCTCCACCAAGATAATCTGGATACACTTTGCAAAATGCATTTGGAAACAAGCCCTGGTCAAGGTTTTTCACTGCTTCATGTACTTCTTCTTTTTGCGCCGAAACTCCCCGTTGGTTGTATAAACTCATATTTGTTATTGAGCCGCAAAGCTAATTTTCAATTCTCAATTATCCATTAAAAAATTCTCCTTAATTCTTTACTTTATTAACCCTTAGATTTGCAGCAATTTTTTATGAAGGTTCATACAGACATTAATCATTTACCGCAGTTTACCAATGCCATTATTACCATCGGCACTTTTGATGGTGTGCATCTTGGGCACAGCCTTATTATAGAGCAATTATTAAAAGAGGCAGAAAAGATAAATGGTACAGCGGTCGTGATAACTTTTTATCCGCATCCAAAACAGGTGATTGAAAGTTTAAAAAAGCCGCTTTACATTTTAAATACTCCGGAAGAAAAATATGCCTTGCTCCACGGGAAAGCTGTTGAAAATATTGTGGTAGTGCCATTTGATAAAGCATTTGCTGAACAACCTGCCTTAAACTACATTAAAGATTTTTTAGTAGCAAAATTTCATCCCCATACAATTATTATTGGCTACGATCACCGGTTTGGTAACAACCGTGAAGGAGACTACCATCTGCTGGAGACAGAAGCATTAAAATATGATTTTAAAGTAAAAGAGATACCGGAGCATGTACTACAAGATGTAATTATCAGTTCTACCAAAATAAGGGAGGCTTTGCTGGGTGGGGATATTGATACAGCTGCTGCATATCTGGGATATGATTATTTTTTTTCCGGAAAAGTAGTAGAAGGAAATAAGCTGGGCAGAACTATTGGCTACCCTACCGCCAATTTGAAAATTGAAGATGAAAGAAAACTTGTTCCTGCCAACGGCGTTTATGCTGTTCAGTTAGAAATTCCGAATTCGGAATTTGGAATTCGAAATTTCCGCGGAATGATGAACATTGGCACCAGGCCAACAGTGGATGGCACCAACAGGGTGATAGAAGTAAATATTTTTGACTTTGACGAAGATATTTATGGCCTCACCATAAAAGTAATTCTAAAAAAATGGCTACGGAGTGAAGTAAAGTTTAACGGCCTTGATGCATTAAAAGACCAGCTTGCAATGGATAAGATTAATGCAGTTGCAAGTCTAAAATAAGGCATTAAGTCAATGGTGAATAGTCAACAGTGCAATCTTTAAGTCAATAACTACCCTGCAGTTCCTTGACATCAGACATCTAACTTACATCATCATTTTCAGCACCATTTCTTTCATAAGTGAAGCATGAGGCGTACCATTATCACCAACACCTATACTTTTTAAATTATAGTGATGCAGCAAAAGCAATAATTTTTCTATACCATTATATCCATAATTTTTCATCAGGTCTTTTGCCTGCTGCAATGCACTGGGGTTAAAGTAAAATAAAGGCCTTAATACCGCATCGCTTTTATCATTAATACCGTATACACCATAAATTTTACTGATATTGAAGTAAAGGGCCGGTAAAGCCTGCTGTATGGGTACAGCTTTTGGATTGCTTTCAAAATAAGCCAATATTTTTATGGCTTTGGCCAGGTCTTTTTTTGCAATGGCCGCCTGTAATTCAAATACATTGTATTCTTTACTGATGCCAATATATTTTTCAATATCGTCTTCATCAATATTTTTCTTGCCTTTAAGGTTTATAGAGAGCTTATCTAATTCATTTGCAATACGGCTAAGATCGTTGCCAATATGTTCTTGCAACAGTGCTATTGATTTTGGCTGAATAGTATATCCTTTGGACTGCACCACTTCGGCGATCCACTCAGGTAATTTATCTTCTTTTATTTTGTTGCTGATAAAAACTTCGGCATTTGATTGCAGTATTTTATAGAGTTTGGTCCTTTTATCCGGCGATTTTCCTTTGTACCCAACTACAAAAACGGTGGAAGCCAGCGGAGATGTGATATACGATTCCAGTTTTTCAATTTCTTTCATGTATTGTGCTTCTTTAAGCAACACCACCTGCTTTTCGGCAAACATAGGATATCGTTTGCAGGCATTTACTACCGTAGCCCAATCTGCATCCTTTCCGTAAAATACAGTCAGGTTAAACGCGGCTTCTTCAGCTGGCAAAAGATGGTGTTCGGCATAATTCATGACCATATCAATATAATATTCTTCTTCTCCACATAGCCAATAAACTGATTTAAACGATTTCTTTTTCCATCCTGCTAATATATTTTCTGCACTCATTTGTACTGTTTTAACTGGTATTAGCTTTTATCTTAATAAAATTTTAGCGATAAATAGCTTTTGGCATAGTTTTGGAAAACATGTTTGAAAATCCATCTAAACAAAATTATCCAATTATCGCTTTAATCTTTACTTGTTCGTGAAAATAGAATTTAATCATTTTAATTAATAAGAAAAATTATCACTATGGCTTTCGAAAACTTTCCTGAAGCGGATAAACCACAAAAAGAGGTGACCACTTCAACAACATCAAAAAACAATACTAGGTCTATTATTACAGGTGTACTTGTTGCTGTATTATTAGGTACGTGGGGCTATATCATTTATGATAAGAGCAAAACAAAAGAAACTATAGACCAGAAAGAGAATGTTATTGCAACAACTTCTACACAGAAGGATGAATTACAGAAAGAACTTCAGGATGCCGCTATGCGCTACGACATGTTAAAGACTTCTAATTCTAAAAAAGATAGTTCCATTACCGCTAAAGACAAGGACATTAATGAAAAGAAAGTAAGGATTCAGGCGTTGTTAAATAAGGCGAATGCTACACAAAGCGAATTAAGTGAAGCTAAAGGTTTGATTGCTTCTTTAAATGGGGACATTGAAGGGTATAGAACGCAGATAGAGGTATTGCAGGGTCAAAAAATGCAACTAACCCAGGAGAAAGCTGTAGTTACGGCTCAAAGAAATAAGATTCAAAAAGATTATGATTCTTCAACTGTAGTGATACAGGATAGAGAAAAGCAAATTGATATTGCTTCTACTTTACATGCTTCTAATTTCAACATTGTTGGTATTAAGGATAAGAAAAGCGGTAAAGAAAAAGAAACAACAACTGCGAAAAGAGTTGACAAATTAAGAATCAGCTTTGATCTTGATGAAAATATGGTTACAGCTTCGGGAAATAAAGAGCTGTATGTATGTATTACTGCACCTGATGGAACACCAATTTCAGTAGATGCGTTAGGTTCAGGTACTTTTAATACAAGAGATGGCCAGCAAAAACCATTTACTCAAAAGTTAGATGTGAACTATACCCAGAATAAAAAACAAAATGTAACTTTTGATTGGAAACAAAACAGTGCCTTCCTGACAGGTAATTATAAAATAGAAGTGTTTAACAATGGCTTTAAAGTAGGTGAAGCTTACAGGCCTTTAAAGAAAGGTGGGCTTTTTAGCTAATCGTAAAATTTAATATCCTAAAAAAGATTTATCCAATATTATCACCCGTTAATCTAAATTCAATATCCCAAAAACAAGTATCCAGTATTAATCGTTCAGGCATTTAAATACAAAAATAGCGGCAAAGAAATTTGCCGCTATTTTTTTAAAATAATGCTCTTACAGACGCCCTTCCAATGTTTATGATTTTAGCTGTGCCGGGCTTTCTGCCTTCGTATTGCAAACTCATTTCTATATTTCCTCCCAGGCGCTTTGTATATTCTGCATTCCACAAATAGTTTGTACCTGGCACCAGCCCATCTAATAAGATATAACCTACCGTAGTATTGGCAGCACCTGTATAGCCCATAAATGATATCTGGTTCAATGTAAACTTTACATTTATACTGCTGCTGGAAAGGATGTTATATTTAATTTCTGCAGTAAGGGCATTATTTACGGAGCGCTCGAGTGAATCAATCGTGTTCTGCTTTTTAGAATAAGAGTAACCAACCGTTGCTCTTAAATTAGAATGATAGATATAACTGATATTAGGTTCAAAAGCATTCTGGAGAATATTGTAATTGCGGTTATCAAACTTTGCAGCACTGGTACTTAAAATATTTTTAGTTCGCCGCAATACAAAATTGCTTACAAAATTCCTGTTTAGATTCACCCTTATTTTGCCGGTAATATTTCTCAGGTTGCGGCTTTCAAAACCATAAGCAAGAATAGATTTTCCGGATGAATTGCTGTGCGTAACATCAAACCCCCATTTGGAACTTGTGCGGTTGTAAAAATAGGTGTTAGAAAAAAAAGAAGTCAATGATATTAAAGTTGTATCTACCAGATTTTGGCTAAAGGGATTAAAAAGGAAGTTGCCATTTGATAGATTTTTCTTGCTTATCTGCAGGGCAGAACTGGTATTACTATGTAATAATATTTTTTTAAAACCTTTACTGGTGGCAGCATTCATAATAGCTTTAGGATCCAGGTTAAGACTATAATTAAATTGCAGATAATTTGCTTTTACATATACATTACCGGGCGTAAACACCCTGATATATTTTCGCTGATCCTGGAAAATTGCTTCTTCAAATTCATTCAATTCAGGAATGCCATTATTATTATAATCTATCCACGTATACTGGCCCTGCCCTGCCGGAACTTCAATATAACTATATTCTTTTTTCTGTTCCTGCCCACTTCCTATTTCATACAAAACATTTCCATTTAAAAACCCTTTCAATTCATTTACCTGGTATTCTGTGCGACCAAGTATACTCTGATCTTCTTTTTGCCTGCTCACAGCGGCATTGACGATATGCAGGCTCCGGTAAGAAATATTAAATTTTAATTGGTGCCTTTCATTCTTAAGCAACGCCGTATTAAAAGTATAATTATTGCTTTTATCTGCCTGCAGCAAAGTATTTTTTACAGGCAAAAAATCATTTCTTCTGAAAAAAGAGAAACCCCATTTATTTAATTTGGCCTGGTTAGACCTTAAATAAAACTCATACACGTTAAAAGCAAAACTGGCAGCAGTAAGAGAATCCGCATTTTTATCAGTGAGCTTATTAAACTCTCCTGTGTATTTTAAACCGGTTTCCATTAATCGAAATCGTTTTAAAGTAGTTTTTAGATCAATAGTAGGCCTGAAGAAATTTCCTTTCTGCAGATTGCTGTTGAATACAGTGTAACTGATATTATCTGTTATTTTAAATCCCTTAAAGTCGCTGAAGTGATTTACTTTTTGACGCCACCCGTTGTAACTGTCGCTACGGTTATAATTAGTAAATTCATATTGCAGGTTATTGCCTTTGGTATCGTAAATTTTTGCGGAAGCATTGCTGATCTGTTCATCTGCAGCAGCCACATCAAAAGGCAGGCTCCAGTCACGCAGAAATTCCACGTTACGCAATCTTTCCAGGGGCTTAAACCTGCTTTGCACAAATTCATATCCCAGGATAGATTGAAGAAAATATTCTCTGCTGCCCAGCTTTATTTTTTTATCATCAGCCTGTAGAACAAATTTTGCTGCCCCGCCTTTATCATTCCCTTTGTCTTTTGATGAAAAAAGATTTACATCATAATTACTAAGCGCTACTTCAGATTTTAATTTGAGATATGGAGAAAAAGAATAGTCTGCACCTACGGTAAATACCTGTAGTTTTTTTGGAGTGATTAATAGAGTCACTGGCTCCCAATCGCCTTGTGGTTGATTTCCCGTATTTGGCTGTACCCAACCGAATACTTTCCCGTTAGTGGCATTTAAAAGTTGGGCATAATTACCTCTGCCGGGCCCAACATAACTAAAAGATAAATTATACAATACATCTGCCGGATCTGATGACTGCACAAAAATAGAATCGTGAATACCCGTATTAAAAACGGTATCAATTTTTTTATATAAAATTTTGCCTAAAGAAAAAGTATCTCTAATGGCATTCTGATAAAAAGCATTGCCGATACTATCTCCTGTATCTGCAAGAAATTGTTTTTGCTGCAGATCAAGCGTTTGATCAATCGAAGAATTTTTAGCATCTGAATTTGAATATGCGCCGGCATAAACCGAAAGCTTTTTGGAAAGAATTATTTCATCACTGGCATATACCTGGGAGTTAAGATAATTCCTGTCGGCATATTCAAACTCTACCTGCACCCTGCTGTCCTTCGTTATAAGGCGGTGTGGTGTAAAAGAAATTTCAGCAGTATTATAATTGATAACATAATCCTGGTCTTCGCCACGCTGAAATAAAACGCCGTCAATAAAAACTTTCTCTGTGCCAGCGAGCACTACAAAATACAGTTCATTGTTAGCGCCGGTAAGCCGGTATGGACCTTGGTTCCCTTCCAGCGTAATAAGATTGTTACGGGTAAATTTCCCTTTTGCAATTGCTCCACTCAGTAATAAAGAATTAGAAATATTTTTACCGATTTTATTATCCGTTATAAAAGAAACACCCTGTAGCCGCTTATAAAAATTGAGAAAATAATTTTTGCTTTGCCTGATGTCTATATCGCCAAAATTAACCTGCCATTTTCTTTTTTTTATCTGCAGAAAAATGCGGTCAAAGTCCCGCAGATCCTGTGTATTGCCATCGGGCTGTATAGGAATATTATTATCAGTTACCGCAGCCGTTAGTTCCAGGCTGTCGCCAATAAAGCCATTGAGTTGCAGATTTAAGGTACTGTTCACTACAGCATCCTGGCTGTTGCCAAAAGAAATGGCCCGTCCAAAACTACCTTCGGTATGCACGCCCCCAAAGTCCAGGAATGGATTGGACTGGGCAGCAGATGTTTTTACTTTCAGTGGCTTTTCTGCCAGGAAGTTATACCTGATGCTGTCGTAATTATAGTGTTGAACTACTGCATTTAGTTTAAAAGGAAACACACGGTAAGTAATAAATATCGTATCAAATGGCGGCTTTATATTCCAATGTAAGGTTGCATTTACTTCATCCAAAGTATAGGCAGCCGCAGGTACATCTAAAATGGTAATTGTATTAGGGGCAATACTTAGACTGTCTATTTTTTGCGTGGGGAAATTTACAACAATGTATTTTTTTCGAAGATTGGATATTGGAGATGGCTTTATCTGCGCAGAAAGTAGTTGCACAAGCATTAAAGTGATGGTAAACAGGTATAGCTTTTTATAATTCAATCTTTATCAGTTAAACGCTTTAAAACAATTATTAATTGTAAGATGCAGGTATCAACATAAGTGCTGCAAATAAAAATACCTTCTGCAAAGAGAAGGTATTAAAATATTTCGGGTAACAATTATTCTTCTGTTCCCGTACCTGCACCCAAGTATTCCCTGTTCATCCTGGCAATGTTTGCTACTGAAATTCCCTTGGGACATTCCGCCTCGCAGGCATAAGTGTTAGTGCAGTTTCCAAATCCTTCTTTATCCATTTGTGTAACCATATTCAATACACGTGATTCTCTTTCCGGCTGGCCCTGCGGTAACAATGCCAACTGCGAAATTTTTGCACCTACAAACAACATAGCACTCCCGTTTTTACAAGCGGCCACGCAGGCACCACAACCAATACATGCTGCTGCCATAAATGCATCATCTGCATTTTTCTTATCTATGGGTAAACTATTTGCATCCTGTGCGTTGCCTGTATTAACACTGATATATCCACCTGCCTGTATAATGCGGTCAAAGGCAGTACGATCTACAATCAAATCTTTAATAACCGGAAAAGCCTTGCTGCGCCAGGGTTCTACCACAATTGTATCGCCATCCTTAAAAGCACGCATATGCAACTGGCAGGTAGTATTCTGCTGCCATGGGCCATGTGGCTGGCCATTTATATACATACTGCAACTACCACAAATTCCTTCCCGGCAATCATGATCAAACGCAATGGGCTCTTTCCCTGTTTCAATCAACTCTTCATTAAGCACATCAAACATTTCCAGGAAAGACATTTCAGAAGAAATACCCTTTACATCGTGTGTTTCAAAATTGCCTTTTGTTTTGCTGTTTTTTTGTTTCCACACTTTAAGTGTGAGGTTCATATTGTAGTGTTCCATTTTTAATGGTTGTATTGTTCTATTGCTAAATTGTTTTATTATTTATAAATATTTTAAAGACCGTCATAAATTATAGAATTCCAAAAGCTCCTTTAGGGGTTGGGGTTATATTATTTATAACTCCGTTGCGTTGGTTTTACAATTTCAAATTCCAACGGTTCTTTATTTAATTGCCAATTATTTTCTCCATTATACTCCCATGCAGATACATAACTGTAGTTTTCATCATCCCGTTTTGCTTCACCGTCTTCCGTTTGGCTTTCCTCCCTGAAATGCCCGCCACAGCTTTCATTCCTGTTCAAAGCATCCACGCACATCAACAATCCTAACTCAATAAAATCTGCTACTCTACCGGCTTTGTCCAATTCATTATTCATCTCAGCTATTTTACCGGGTATCTTAAGATCGCTCCAGAATTCTATTTTCAGCTTTTTAATTTCTTCTATAGCTGTTTGTAACCCTTCCGCATTGCGGGCCATACCACATTTGTCCCACATTATTTTGCCCAGCCGTTTATGAAAACTTTCTACAGTCTGAGTTCCTTTGATGTTCATCAATTGATACATTCTGTCACCCACGGCTTTTTCCGTGTCTACAAAAGCAGGATGATCGGTAGAGATTGAAGCAGTGCGAATATCATCTGCTAAATAATTACCCAGCGTGTACGGGATAACAAAATAACCGTCCGCAAGTCCCTGCATCAGTGCAGAAGCCCCCAGCCTGTTAGCTCCATGATCACTAAAGTTAGCTTCGCCTAATGCGTATAAGCCGGGCACGGTTGTTTGTAATTCATAATCTACCCAAAGGCCGCCCATGGTATAATGCACTGCCGGGTATATCCGCATTGGCAATTCATAAGGATTTTCACCGGTGATCTTTTCATACATTTCAAAAAGGTTACCATATTTTTCTTTAACCACATCTTTACCCAAGGCTATTATACCTTCTTCTTCGGCCTGTTCATTACCGGGTTTGCCTGCTTCTATTTTACCATAGCGTTTTATAGCATCAGCAAAGTCAAGATACACGGCCATTTTTGTGGTGCCTACACCAAAGCCTGCATCACAGCGCTCTTTAGCCGCCCGGCTGGCCACATCTCTTGGCACCAGGTTTCCAAATGCAGGATATCTTCTTTCCAGGTAATAATCTCTTTCTTCCTCGGGGATATCTGTTGCCTTCCTGTTATCGCCTTCTTTTTTAGGCACCCAGATCCTGCCATCGTTCCGCAAACTTTCACTCATCAAAGTAAGTTTGCTTTGATGGTCGCCACTAACGGGTATGCAGGTAGGATGAATTTGTGTAAAGCAAGGATTGCCAAAAAACGCCCCTTTTTTATGTGCCTTCCAGGCAGCGGTAACATTGCTGCCCATGGCATTGGTGCTTAAATAAAATACATTGCCATATCCACCGCTACATAACAGTACCGCATGGCCGAAATGCCTTTCCAATTCTCCGGAAATTAAATCCCTCGCAATAATACCCCTCGCCTTTCCATCTATCATCACTATATCCAACATTTCATGGCGGCTGTATTGGGTTACGTTTCCCAGCGCCACCTGCCTCTCCAAAGCACTATAAGCACCTAATAATAATTGCTGGCCTGTTTGCCCGGCAGCGTAAAAGGTACGCTGTACCTGCGTTCCCCCAAAAGAACGGTTGCTAAGTAACCCGCCATATTCCCTTGCAAATGGAACACCCTGCGCCACACACTGATCTATAATGGAAGTGCTTACTTCTGCCAGCCGATGCACATTTCCTTCACGTGAACGGTAATCTCCACCTTTTACTGTATCATAGAATAAGCGAAATACTGAGTCACCATCATTCTGGTAATTCTTTGCTGCATTAATGCCACCCTGTGCCGCAATACTGTGTGCTCTTCGTGGACTATCCTGGAAACAAAATACTTTTACCTTATAACCCATTTCTCCCAGCGAAGCTGCAGCAGAAGCGCCTGCCAGGCCTGTGCCTACTACAATTATCTCAAGCTTGCGTTTATTGGAAGGGTTTACCAATTTTACATGTCCTTTATAATCGTTCCACTTTTCCTTCATTTCGCCCTGCGGAATTTTTGAATCTAAAACCATAGCGTAATTGTTTATCTACATTTATTTTTTATGTACCCGGCAGAATACCTTTTATCATCTTCATTGGCGTCGCACTCTTGTACATTATACTTTTATTGAACAAGGTGGAACTTCTTTTAGTTTATCCAATCCATATAAATAGATACCGGCATCAACGCAAACAGCAAACAAATGACGATAGAATAAACGAAACCAATAACTTTTATCACCGGCGTATATTTTTTATGATTGATACCAAATGTTTGAAACGCACTTTGAAACCCATGTAGTAAATGCCAGCATAGTGAAAAAACGCCCAACACATAAACAATTACAATCAGCGGGTTTTGAAATACAAGCTGCATTTCTTTATATAGGTTATGTGCTTCCTGGTTAGAGTAATCGCCTAAAGTGGTTGTTTCCAGTGGAAGTACATTCGCCATGCCGCCAAAGCGGGAAGGCACCCAGAAATGATATAAATGCAACACAAGAAATAATAAGATCAACGTTCCTAAAAGCCCCATGCTTCTGCTGTACCAGGTACTGTTTTTTTCCGGGTGGGTTACGGCATACCGGGTAGGCCGGGCAGCATAATTCTGTTTCCAAAGTGTGAGGCCTTGTACGATATGTAGTAATAGAAATACGAACAAACCTATTTCCATCGTACGGATAATAAGATTGCTCCCCATAAAATGACCCCAGTGATTGAAAGTCTGCCCCCCATCATTAAAGAATATCATTGAATTGATAAAGCAATGGACAAGTAAAAAGCTAATGAGAAAAAAACCGGTAAGCGCCATTGTAAATTTTTTCCCAATGGAAGAAGTAAAGAAATGTTTCCAGGTCATATATAGAAAATATTGTTAAGTAATTGGTGATGCAAAAATACGTCATGCAAAGGCAAAATGGACTATTCGTTTAATTCTTTTTTGCGATGTCGCAAATGTGTAACAAATATGGTACTGTAAATGTTGCCATTAAAAAAAAATGTTGAAATATTAGCAGCCTTGCAATGGAAAGCCTGCTGAGGATTTGAGCAGTTGGGCGATTTACTAATTGTAAAGGAAAGCGGGACCAAGTTTGATGAACAAACAGATGATTTTCTATACCGGGGATTTTAATCCAGTCTTTTCATCATTTCAGTGTCTATCAACTGAAAAATAATTTCGGGCTTAAGGGTACGCCACTGTGGCATTTCAAACATTTCTATGTAATTAGTAAGCCTGGCTTTTTTAAAATCATATTTACTCTGTTCAGGCATATCAATCAATACCACCCAGCCATTATCATCTTCCAGTTGCTCATGCCATTCTTCATAATAACTATCATCGCTACTATGAAAATTCAGGACATTTTCTGCCACTAAAATATATTTAGTAATGCCCCGGCCATAGAGGTTATCTGTAATTTCCCGCCGCAAAGTCATGATATCATTTTCAATAGCATCATTCCATTCTCCCAGTAATTCTATAATTGTATAATGCTGTTCGTAATCTGTAAAAAGTATTTTCATGTATAGAGTACGGGAGCCAAAATCGTCCCACTGGGGATGTATATAATAATTGTACAGCGTTTGTGAATATTCAAATTCGCTGTAGGTACGTTTATAAAAAGGGGAACGTTTATCTTCTTCGGCTGTATAAATATGGCGCCAATTATAATAAGGTTCTATATCCTGCATAAATTGATTTATTTTTTACAAATTTCTGATAAAAGAATTAAATAACTGCCAGCTTTTTTAGCATAAAAAAGAGGCTGCCTTGTGGCAGCCTCCGACTTATTAACCCAAAAAAATATTTTATTGTATCATCACTTTTTCGGTAAAGATTATTTGTTTTTGAGCATCCATCACTTTTACCATGTATATTCCTTTTGATGGCCTGTTTACTAAGTTCACTGTTTCAAATTGCTGACCTTTTATGATATTAACCTTATTGCTTTGTAAGGCACGGCCGGCTATATCAGTTAAAATAACGGTATAAAAACCTTCTTTGTATCCATCCAACAAAACCCTGAAAGATGAAGCTGTTACAGGGTTAGGAAAGATTTTACTGTTGGCAGAAATAGCAGCATCACTCAAAGCGGCAAAAGTAAATTTGTTGGCAGCATCGGCTTCTTTTTGTAATAATAAATTTCCATTGGCCAGATCTGAAGCATTATATATTTTATCGGATCCTTCAATTTTTGTAGCTTTCAGATCATCGAGTTTTAATTTATAATATCCTTCAAAAACATTTGCGCTGCTTACAACTATATTTCCACCAGCGTCTACCGCTGCCCCGTTAGTCGTATAGTTTCCGGGCAGGCCACTGATCGTGCCTGTAAAGGAAGCCACCCTTGTGCTTATATCCACCACAAATACATTACGGCTGGCAGTAATAATATAGAGCTTACCAAAAGCATCTGCTACCATATCTCCACCCCAACTACTGCATTTATTATGAATAGAAAGGCCACTATTCTGTTCTGCATCTACCAGGTTTCCCAAATCGGTAATAACAGGCTTTTTACCCGTGGTAAATTTTATTAAATGATTGGCATCATTGGTTACAGCATAGCCATTACCATCTGCAGCTATTACCATTCTTGTAATATGATTAGCTTCATCATTCATATCGCCGGCGGCGAAAATACTGCTGGAAAGTGTGTAAAACTCCGGAGTTTCTTTCTTTATGTTCAAATCAACCCAGCGAAGCTCTCCCGAACGCATAGGTGCAAAAAAAAGTTTATTGCTTCTTTTATCATAGGCTGCTGCTGCCACAAAAGTGGCGGTGGGTGAAGCGGCAACTCCGGAAATATTTCCGCTCATTACCGTGGTTTCGTCAGTAGATTTTTTGGTAGCAACATCTGTCATTAAAAAATGCGTTTTGTTATGCTGAAAAATCGTTTTGCCTACCTGCCCGGTCGTTAAATCAACCTGCCGGATATTCATCCAGACAAAATCATTATTGCCATCGCCTGTTATGGCATATGCAATATTATTTTTTTGCGCAAAAGAGCCTGATGCGGCAAACATTAAAATTGTGGAGAGTAAAATTCTGAATTTCATAAGTGAGTTTTGTTAGTGAATAAATAGTAAAACAATTTACTATAAAATTACAAAGGCTGCAATAAAACTTTACGGGTGGTAATTTTTCATAACATTCTTTACCGTGCCATATTGTAATAACAATTTTTTTGCAAGTTCATATTCTGATATGGCCAGGTTTTCCATGACCATTTTTACCCCCCTATCTACTAATTTATCGTTAGTTAGCTGCATATTCACCATTTTATTATCTTCTACTCTCCCCAATTGTATCATAGCAGCAGTAGAGATCATATTCAGCACCAGTTTTTGAGCCGTACCACTTTTCATGCGGGTACTGCCGGTTATAAACTCCGGGCCTACCACCACTTCTATTGGGTAATCTGCAGCAGCACTTAAAGGCGCATCCGGGTTACAACAAATACTTCCGGTAACGATGTTATTTTCCCGGCATTTTTCCAATGCCTTTATAACATAAGGTGTAGTACCGCTTGCGGCTATACCAATTACCACATCTGAATCATTAATGTTATGCTCAAGCAGGTCTATCCAGCCCTGGCCTGTATCATCTTCAGCATATTCTACTGCTTCGGTAATGGCTTTGGCGCCGCCTGCAATAATGCCTATTACCAACCCGTATGGCACACCGAATGTAGGCGGGCACTCACTTGCATCTACAATGCCTAACCGGCCGCTGGTGCCGGCACCCAGGTAAAATAACCGTCCACCAAGGAGCATTTTATCTACAATGGCCTGCACCAATAATTCTATTTCGGGAATTACTCTCTCAATTACTGCAGGCACTTTCTTATCCTCTTCATTTATATTCAGCAATAACTGTCTTATTTTCATCCTTTCAAGATCATGATAGGGTGAATCAGACTCTGTTATTTTTTGAAATGCCATGGTATTTATTTTTGTTCATGAAATTTAATCAATCCATCCATCGGTCGCTTTAAAACTTTGCCAAGCTGCAGCTCATAGGAATTGCACATATCTTTTAATACATCTTTAAATCCAAAAGCAATACTACCGGTAAAATGTATGGGTAAAATCCAGCTTTCCCGGTATTTGTAAACATGATTAAAAAAGAAATCATTGAAACCATCTTCGATAATATTTTCTATCATAAAATGGCCCCGGTTTTCTGCCAGGAAAATAGCGTAGCCTGCCAAATATTTATTAGGCAACGGCTTTTTATAAACTGCATCTAAAATTTCTGAAGCGCTGGTATTAAATTTTGCATTAAAGCGCTCCATCAGGTCTTCATCAAAAGTATTATACAGGTAATATTGAATTACTTTTTTACCAAGATATGTACCACTACCTTCATCACCTAAAACATAGCCCAGGCCCGGGCTGTTCTTCATAATTTTTTTACCATTGTAATAACAGGAGTTAGAGCCTGTACCCAATATGCATGCTACGCCTTTTTCTTTTCCGCACAATGCTTTGGCGGCTCCCATCAGGTCATGATCTACAAATATTTCAGCTGTTTTAAAAATAGCTTTAAAAGCGTCTTTAACTATTTTCACATTGCCGGCATTGCTGCATCCAGTGCCATAAAAAAATATTTTTTCCGGCAATTCATTATTTACTTTAGGCAAAATATTTTTGGAAAGTATATCTTTCATCTGGTCGCCTGATAAAAAATATGGGCTCATACCCTGGGTGATAATCGTCTTTTTTTTTGCACCGGTCAACAGGCACCATTCGGTTTTACTGGAGCCACTGTCGGCAATTAGTATTGAACTCATTTTTACGCCCTTTTTAGGCGATCAAGGTAAATCATTCCCTTCAAAATTATACACGAAAAATTGTTGCTTCAAAAAAATTACCTTCGCAGCCAACGGGATAATTTTAAAAAATCCTCCTCCTTATAATTTTTAAATAATGAACAAGAAAAAATTACAGATTTGGTTACCCTTATTATTAAGTATGACAATGATTGCGGGGCTTTTTTTAGGCTATAAAATGAGGGATGGTATGCCGGGTAAAAGTTTTTTTTATGTTGAGAAACACCGCCCGCTACAGGAAATTATAGATTTGGTACAAAATCATTATGTAGATGACGTAAATATAAATTCCCTTTCAGATACGGCTATACAAGCCATGCTGGCCAGGTTAGATCCTCACTCTGCTTATATTCCCGCTGCAGATCTTGAAAAAGTAAATGAAGATATTAACGGCAGTTTTTTTGGCATTGGCATAGAGTTCAGCATCATTGATGATACCCTTCATGTAGTAAATGTTTTAAAAGATGGCCCGGCATTTAACGCGGGCCTTAAAACCGGTGATAAAATTCTTAAGGCTGACGACAGCCTTGTTTCAGGAAAAAAAATAGATACAGATCGTATAAGGAAATTGTTAAAGGGTGCTTTAAACACTAAAGTACGCCTTACTATATTACGTACTGCTAAAATGCAACAAATAGAAATTGTAAGAGGAATTATCCCTGTACCTAGTGTAGACGCTTCATACATGGTGGATAGTACAATTGGATATATCCGGCTTAATAAATTTTCCAGCCAAACCTACCGGGAGTTTATGAAAAGCCTGGAAGCTTTGAAAAAACAACATCTACAAAAACTTATTTTAGATCTCAGAGATAACGGGGGCGGTGTGTTGGAAGAAGCCGTAGAAATTGCAGATGAATTTTTAGATGGGGATAAGTTAATTACTTACACTCAGGGAATACATTCTGCAAAAAAAGAATACAGGTGCCGCCGGGAAGGGCAGTTTGAAAAAGGAGCATTAATTGTACTGGCAGATGAAGGTACCGCCAGTGCAAGTGAGATATTAATTGGCGCTTTGCAGGATTGGGACAGGGCAACAATTATAGGCCGCCGTACCTTTGGCAAAGGCCTGGTACAAGACCAGTATGACCTGAGTGATAAGAGCGCCTTAAGGCTTACCATTGCAAGATATTATACGCCGGTTGGCAGAAGTATACAGCGCTCTTATGCAAACGGAGGCAAAGCGTATTATGATGAATTTTATAACCGGTTCACTGCAGGAGAACTTACCAGTGCCGATTCCATTAAAAATGACAGCAGCAAAATTTTTAAAACCCGATCGGGTAAAAAAATATTCGGCGGTGGCGGAATTACTCCCGATTATTTTATAGCAGAAGATACCGCCCGGATGAGCCTTACTACTGCTAAAATTTACAGTAAGGGAATATTAAATGATTTTGGATATCGTTATTTTATGTTATACCCGCAATCAATTTTGGCCTATCAAACGCCTGGGCAACTTACAAAATCATTTGATATATCTGATGACGACTGGAAGCTTTTTGAAGGACTGGCTGTAAAGGATTCTATCGACCTGAAAAATATTTCGCCCAAAGAAAAAACATTTTTACTGAAAGCTTTAAAACTATCGGTAGCCCGCCAGCTTTTTAGAAATGAAGGTTATTTTGAAAGTATAAATTCAGATGATAGGGCCATAAAAAAAGCTATAGAATTATTACATAGGTAAAGAAATAATTTATAGATCTGCAGCCTACTTTATTATTTAAGTATCAAACCTTTTTCTGAATGCTGTTTTGTTTCTATATATCAAACAAGCATTTTATAATTATTACCTTTGGCCGAAATTTATAAATTCTATGTGGTTAAACAATGTGCTGGAAACGATTGGTAACACTCCTCTTATCAAACTGAATAAAATTACAAAAGACCTGCCCTGTACCGTTTTAGCTAAGGTGGAATATTTCAACCCGGGCAATTCCATTAAAGACAGGATGGCTTTAAAAATGCTGGAAGTAGCAGAAAAAGAAGGCAAGATAAAACCGGGCGGCACTATCATAGAAGGCACAAGTGGCAATACCGGGATGGGGCTTGCATTGGCAGCCTGTGTAAAAGGTTATAAATGTATTTTTACCACTACAGATAAACAATCAAAAGAAAAAGCAGATATTTTAAAAGCCGTTGGTGCAGAAGTGATTGTTTGCCCCACTAACGTAGGCCCCGAAGACCCACGCTCGTACTACTCTGTATCAAAACGCCTGGCTACTGAAGTACCCAATTCATGGTACGTAAATCAATACGATAACCTGGCCAACAGGCTTGCACATTATGAGCAAACCGGCCCGGAGATATGGGAACAGACAGAGGGAAAAGTTACACACCTTGTAGTAGCAACCGGCACCGGCGGTACAATCGTGGGTACAGGTAAATATCTTAAAGAAAAAAATCCTGCAATTAAAGTATGGGCTATTGACAGTTATGGCTCGCTGTTGAAAAAATATTTTGAAACCGGCGAACTCGATCAAAAGGAAGTTTATCCCTATATCAGTGAAGGCTTTGGTGAAGATTTTGTTCCTGATAATTATGATATGAGTGTGATAGATGAATTCACAAAAGTTACGGATAAAGATGGTGCAGTAATGGCCCGACGCATTGCCAAAGAAGAAGGCCTGTTTTGCGGGTATAGTGCCGGCAGTTGCCTGCAGGGTATGTTGCAACTTAAAAGCCAGTTAAAAAAAGATGATGTAGTAGTATTAATATTTCATGATCATGGCAGCAGATATGTAGGTAAAGTTTATAATGATGAGTGGATGATGGAAAGAGGATTTTTAGATGTAAAAACTTTTAAGGATTTAATAAGCGGCCGGGGCTCTAAAAAAATAATAAGTATATCTCCCCAACAAACTGTAATGGACGCTATTAACCTGATGAAGAAATATGATATTGAAAATATACCGGTATTAAATGGGGAAGCCAATGTTGGGGCTATCTCGGAAAATGGCTTATTTAATAAAATATTAGATGATGCAGATGTAAAGGATGAACTGATAAGTGTTGTAATGGAAAAAGCTTACCCCGAAGTTGCTTTTGATACCCCGGTAGAGCGTTTAAGTTCATTTATCAATAAAGAGAATGGGGCTGTTTTAAGTAAGGATGAGAGTGGGATATATCACATTGTTACTAAATATGATATTATTCAAAGTCTTTCCAAATAGT
>JBDUCK010000428.1:0-2545 GCA_040003485.1 Ferruginibacter sp.
ATGCGGCACGATGAAAGTTATATTTTTTAAAAACTCGTCGCCTTTTTTTAAAATATATTAAGTTCTATGCATTTAATAACAACTGATTTTGGAATGAGGTCGACCGCGGTGGAAGTGGCTGCAGGAGTGAGCCTTATTGGCAAACGGGCGATAGTTACCGGTGGTGCTTCGGGCATTGGCGTACCCACAGCACTCACATTAGCTGCCCATGGCGCAGCGGTAACATTGGCTGTGAGAAATGAACAGGCGGCACAACAAGTGGCGAAGGAAATAATTACCGCTACCGGAAATAAAAATGTGTACGCCGCCACGCTTGATTTATGCGACCGCAAAAGTATCAGGGAGTTTACTTCAAACTGGAAGGGGCCGTTAAACATATTAATTAACAACGCAGGTGTAATGGCTATACCCAATCTGCAGCTTACCGAAGATGGGTGGGAAATGCAATTTGCTACTAATTATCTCGGGCATTTTGAATTGGCTCTTGGCCTTTATGATGCGTTGGCGGCAGCAGGAAATGCACGTATAGTAGCAGTAAGCTCAAATGGACACTTATTGTCGCCCGTTATATTTGATGATATCAATTTTGATTTCCGTTTTTATGATCCATGGGTGGCTTATGGGCAATCCAAATCTGCCGTAATACTTTTTGCCGTGGCAGCAAGTAAACGATGGGCTGAAGCTGGTATTACTGTAAATGCTTTAAACCCCGGAGCCATTGCCACCAATTTGCAACGGCATGTAGGCGGGCAACTTAAAACCCCACCAGAGCTGCAAAAAACACCCGAACAAGGCGCTGCTACTTCAGTGTTATTGGCAACGGCCCCATTGATGGAAGGCAGGGGTGGCCACTATTTTGAAAACTGTAATGAGGCACCTGTTGTTACCAAACGCCCGGCAGATTATCACGGGGTTGCAGCTTATGCGCTTGACCCCATCAATGCCGAACGGCTTTGGGAAAAAGCTTTGGAATTACTTGGCAAATGAGGCGATCATCTTTGCATAGTAAAATATTTTCAGAAAAAAAAATCAGTAAAATGGAAATCAAAACAGGCATCCTTACATGTACATCGTCTGGCTATGGAAAGGCTATTTCACATGTAAAAAAACAAGGACCAGATGAGGAGCATATACATTTAATGAGGAGCCGGCTATTGCCCCTGTAAAATAAATTTAACCGATGAATTTTTTAATAATACTAACACTAATTTCAGTGGGTTATTCCTGGTTTGTTGATAAAGAAAAAACAAAGCAGGGTTTAAGGATAGGCCTGATGATGTTCTTAAATATTTTGCCAACTATACTGGTTATTATCACACTGCTTAGTGTCATCCTTTATTTTTTACCCAACCAAATTATTGTACATTATTTTGGCAAGAGTGCAGGCTTTTTTAGCTATGTTATGGCAGCCATAATTGGTTCAATAGCATTGATACCTGGTTTTGTTGCTTACCCACTGGCAGGCGTGTTATTAAAGAGTGGGGTATCATACCCGGTTGTTGCTGTTTTCATCACAACCCTGTTGATGGTAAACATTATAACGCTACCGCTTGAAGCAAAATATTTTGGAATGAAGGTGGCTGTATTAAGAAACTCCTTGTGTTTTATTGGAGCTATCATCATAGGATTTATCATTGGTTTAATTATGTAAACATGAAAATATTTTTTAAAAAAAATATGTGGAGTGTAATTATTTTCCTTGCATATATATTAATTACAATCGCATCATTTATACTAAATGTTCAGACGGGGAAAGAAATTTATAGAAAGAATTTTTTTCTTTTCTTCAAAGAGATGATCCTTTTTTTGCCCTTCATGTTTATCCTCCTCGGGCTTGCTGATGTATGGATTAGTAAAGAAAAAGTGGCAAAAAATATTGGTGAAGGCTCAAGTATAAAAGGAAGTGTTTTTGTGATATTGCTATCAATGCTGCAGGCCGGGCCATTATACAGCGCCTTTCCGGTGGCCTATTTGTTGTGGAAAAAAGGCACCTCCACCCGGAACATTTTTATTTATATAGGTGCACTCAGCACCTTGAAAATTCCGTTGCTTACTTTTGAAATTGGATTCTTAGGTTGGAAATTTTCCCTTATAAGATCTCTTATCACTTTACCAATTATTATTATGATAGCCTTAATAATGGAACGGTATTTAAAAAACAAAAACTTTGTAATTAATGATGTTTAAAAGACAAAGACAATTTTTTGTCCGGGCAGAAGGACAATGAGCAGCATCCTCGCGTCGCCTTCTTGTACTACATACAATGACCACTTTTCCCCTCAAATCGCATAAGCTTTCTCTGGTTTCGGAATTTCTGTTCTCTTATCAAATGTTATGCTTGCATTGAAAAGAACTTTTATGACAGTGCCCTCCTCTGATTCAACAATAAGGTTGCCGTCAATATCGCCGGCAAGCGCATTCATTAGCTTAAATCCCAAACCACTTGTATCGGTGCTATCGAAAAGGGGCGGTAACCCAATCCCATTATCGGCAATTATCAATTTTAAATCCTGCTTTTTATTTTGTACTAATACGATTGATATCT
>JBDUCK010000139.1:0-8476 GCA_040003485.1 Ferruginibacter sp.
GAACAAAAAACCACCAACAAAAATCCACGAAGTACTGTGGGAACTATTACGGAAATTTATGATTTTCTCCGTTTGCTTTATGCAAGAGTGGGCGAGGCTTACAGTTATAACACCGGAAAAAAAATGGTTAAGTTCAGTGAGGAAGAAATTGTACAGACCATTTTTAAAAAATATAAAAATAAAAAAATAAGTCTACTGGCACCATTGGTACGTGGCCGCAAAGGCCATTACCGGGAGCTGTTTGAAGACATAAGGAAAAAAGGATTTTTAAAAGTGAGGGTAGATGGAGAAGTGCTGGACCTGGCAGCACGCATGCAGGTGGACCGTTATAAAATACATGACATAGAAGTAGTAGTGGATAGGCTGCAGGTAACTGATGATATGAAACTACGCCTTAGCCAGAGTGTGCAGAAGACGTTGCAAATGGGCAAAGACCTGATGTTCCTTTTAATAAATGATGATAACGTTGTTGTTCAATTCAGCAAGCAATTGATGTGTATTGATACAGGCATCAGTTACGAAGAACCTTCTCCAAATGCTTTTTCATTTAACTCTCCTTATGGCGCATGCCCCGTGTGCAAGGGGTTGGGAAATATCTATGCAATTAATATAGATTCCCTGTTGCCAGACAAAACCAAGAGTGTAAAAGAAGGTGGTATTGCCCCGTTGGGTGAAGAACGAAATGCAAGTGTGTACCAACAGGTAGAAGCGTTTGCAAAAAAAAATAAAATAAATTTAGGCAAAGCTATACAGGATTTACCTGCGCAGCAATTGGATTTGCTTTTATATGGTGATAAGAATATCACTGACACATTAGAAATAGAAGGAACCGAAGAAACGATTCCCGAATTTTATACCGGTAGTTATGAGGGAATTATTCCTATGCTGAAAAGATGGTTCTCTTCTACACAAAGCACCGAAATGCTGAGAGAGTGGGTAGAAAAATATATGAAATTGAAACTTTGCGAAACCTGTGGAGGCACAAGATTGAAAAAAGAAAGTCTCTGGTTTAAAGTGGCAGAAAAAAATATTGCAGAGCTAAGTGAAATGGACCTCGATAAACTGTCCGAATGGTTTACCGGGGTAGAAGAGCGTTTAAATGATAAACAAAATATTATTGCAAAAGATATTTTAAAAGAAATCAGAGAACGTTTACAGTTTTTATTAAATGTTGGGTTAACCTATCTAACATTGTATCGCCCTTCTAAAAGCCTTAGTGGTGGCGAGTATCAGCGTATACGGCTGGCTACGCAGATAGGCTCTCAACTGCAGGGTATCACTTATATTTTAGATGAACCCAGTATTGGCTTACACCAGCGGGATAACCAACGGTTGATTTTTGCGTTACAAAATTTACGGGATATAGGTAATAGTGTTCTGGTGGTAGAGCATGATAAAGATATTATGCTCGCAGCAGATCACCTGGTAGATATCGGCCCAAAAGCCGGTTTGCATGGCGGCCATATTGTTATTGCCGGCACACCTGCTGAAGTTTTAAAGTCCAACTCGGAAACAGCACAATACCTGAGTGGTAAAAAGAAAATTGCAGTGCCATTAGAAATAAGAAAAGGCAACGGAAAATTTATTGAATTAAAAGGCGCCGTCGGTCATAATTTAAAAAATGTATCCGTAAAGTTTCCGTTGGGCAAACTCATCTTAGTAACCGGTGTAAGTGGCAGTGGTAAATCTACTTTGATAAATGAAACACTTTATCCCTTGCTTAGCACTTACTGCTACAACTCAAAAGCCTTACCACTTGCCTATAAAAATATTAAGGGATTAGAAAATATCGATAAAGTTATCGAGATAGATCAAAGCCCTATTGGCCGTACACCCCGTAGCAATCCTGCAACCTATTGTGGATTTTTTACCGATATACGTACCTTGTTTGCGGCAGTGCCGGAATCAAAAATACGAGGGTATACTGCAGGGCGTTTTTCTTTTAATGTAAAGAGTGGCCGCTGCGATGTTTGCGAAGGCGGTGGCATGCGGGTGATTGAAATGAATTTTTTACCAGACGTATATGTGCATTGTGAAAAATGTAATGGCAAAAGATATAACCGGGAAACATTAGAGATAAGATACAAAGGAAAATCTATCAGCGATGTGCTGGATATGACGGTAGATGAAGCAGTGGAATTTTTTAATGCGGTGCCATTTATTTACCGTAAAATAAAAGTGCTGCAGGAAGTAGGCCTTGGCTATATTACACTGGGTCAAAGCGCTGTAACCCTTAGTGGCGGCGAAGCACAGCGGGTGAAGCTGGCAACGGAACTGGGTAAAAGAGATACCGGTAAAACTTTTTATATTTTGGATGAGCCTACTACCGGCCTGCACTTCCAGGATATACAGCACCTGCTGGATGTATTGAATAAACTGGTGGACAGGGGGAACACAGTGTTAGTTATTGAGCATAATCTTGACATGATAAAAGTGGCAGATTATATTATTGATATTGGCCCTGAAGGTGGCAGTGGTGGCGGTAATGTTTTGTATGAAGGCACACCACAGGAAATGAAAAACATTAATGGAAGTTTTACGGCTAAATATGTAATGGAAGAAATGAAAAATTAGACGTGCCTTTTATATTTTGTTAGAGTTTACTTTAAAGCAATATTAATGAAGCAAATAGACTGGGGCATTATTGGTTGTGGTGATGTTACAGAAATTAAAAGTGGGCCTGCTTTCAGCAAAATAAATAATTCGGCCCTGGTAGCTGTAATGCGCAGGGATGCATCCAAAGCAAAAGATTATGCACAAAGACACCAGGTAGCCAAATGGTATAATGATGCAGCGGCATTAATAAATGATGCCGCAGTAAATGCAATTTATATTGCTACGCCTCCATCATCACACAAAGAACTTACTTTAATGGCGCTGGCTGCAGGTAAGCCTGTATATGTAGAAAAGCCAATGAGTGTAGATGCCCTCTCCGCAGAAGAGATGGCCAGCTTTGCCCGGCAGAAAAATGTAAAACTCTCTGTAGCACATTACAGGAGAGAACAACCGAAGTTTAAGAAAATATTATCTTTTTTACAAGATAAAGTTATTGGTGATATAAAGCTGGTGCAGTTAAGTTATTACCGCCGGCCTTTAACCAGGGAAGAATTAGCTGAGCCTAAAACGGCATGGCGGATAAACGCTGAAATCTCTGGTGGTGGCTTATTTCATGATATAGCGCCACACCAGCTGGACCTGATGTTATATTTTTTCGGCGAAGCTAGTGAGGTAAGCGGGAAGGCTGACAATAAATTGAATAGTTATAATGTTGCGGACCTGGTAACCGGGAAAATTATATTTAAATCCGGAATAGCATTTAATGGCATTTGGAATTTTAGTGTAAGCCAATTGGCAGAAAAAGATGAAATAGAAATTATTGGCACTAAGGGTAAAATAATTTTTTCTGCATTTGTATCGAATACTATCACTGTTATTACCGATGTAGGGACTGAAGTATTTTCATTTGCCGATCTTCAGCATGTACAACAACCAATGATACAAAAAGTGGTACAGTATTTTTTAGATGAGTCAGAAAACCCGTGTAGTGGCGGAGATGGGGTTACAGTATTGAAATGGATTGATGCTTTTACTAAACTGCCTGGTTCATTTTAAATTGCAGAAATAAAAAAATCCATGGCTCGAATTCCATGGATTTTAGTTTTAATCACCCGATTTAAATAAGGCATAGCATGTTAACGAAGTTAATCTTGTGGTTTCAGGGGTAATCACCATATATGAATATATGTTGCTTTTCCCGGGGGTTATCTTCTATTATATACTATGCACTTATCTGTTATCAATCATAATTTATAAGCACGCTTTAATCATTAATAAAAATGCGGACATCTTGTTTGCCTGGCTGTATTACGCTCACTACTATTATTATAGCCTAATTGTACTCCAATTTTTAAAACAAAGGAAAAGTAAGCATCGTAATTTTTTGGGTTACCCCGTTGTGTACCGGGAGGATATCGGTTAACCCCCGGCGTTACTATGCCTTTTGTTTTATCATGAATTTTACTTGCAATAGCGGCATCAGCGGGACTAAGGTTTAAATAAAAGTCATTTGGATCAATTACTGTTGTACTAACATCATCAATATAATCTGTAAATGTTTTACGGTATAATAATTCAACCGCTGTATTTACCCGATCTGAAAGAGCGATTTTTAATCCACCACCTAATGGAATATTTAATTGAGTAAGAGAATATGGCTTCCTGTTTGGATATTGCGGAAAGCCCTCTCCTTCTGTTTTAAGCGGGTGTAATTTATACCATGTTTTTGTGCCGTTGGCATCGCTGAGAGACCCTTGAGGATCAAAATGAAAAACGCCCACCCCTATAAAACCATATGGCTTCACACGTGGATCGTAATCATCATATTTTCTAAACAGCATGGTAGGAAAAATTTCTATTGCACCATAAGCTTCCCACATGTTACTTTTAAAATCAAGGTTGCGTTGTTTTCTCCATAATTCATCTACCCCTTTTGTGTTGATGATGTCATCTCTTCCTTCTACGTAAGTATATTGTGCTGCTATTCTGAACCCTAACCAATCATTGGGATAAATTGAAATAAATGCGCCCTTCATTAACTTGGTAAGCGGAATATTTACATCTTTAACGAAAGTAGTTCCTTTGCCCCTATGGCCACCAAGGTCGCCAAGGAAAAAAGTAGGGCCAAAATTTAAGCCGGCTTCTGCCTTAATTTTATCTCCACCAAAAATAAAATGTTGAGAAAAAGATTTTGTGAAAAGCAGTATAAATGTAAAAACCAGTAGGGTCCTGCCAACCATGTTGGATAAAGTTGATTTCATGAGGAATCAGTTTTAGTCTTTCTACAGAAATTTGGATATAAGGCAGATATTTCTATCTCCTATCAGACAAAAACGATAACAGCCTCTAATTATTGTTTAAACAGGAATTATTTTGAATGCAGCATTTCTATGTGGGGTATTCCATCTTCCAGGTAAGGCTCACTGGTTTGTGTAAAGCCGAGGTTGGCATAAAAAGCCTGTAAATAAAGCTGGGCGCCTATTTTAATGCTATTGCTGAGAAATTGAGCGTAAGTTTTTTCTATGGCTTGCCGCATTAATAATTTTCCGGCGCCATTTTTCCTGAAAGATGGATGCGTAGAAACCCTGCCAATACTGGGTTCTGTAAATGCAATACCAGGTGGCAAAATCCTTGCATAGGCCAGCAGTTTTTCGTCTATCCAGCCACAAAGGTGAAATGATTGCTGATCCTTATCATCCATATCAAGGTAAACGCAGTTTTGTTCTACTACAAAAATTTCGCTTCGTAGTTTTAATATTTTGTACAAGGCATCTGCGGAAAGTTCCTCAAATTTTTTAAAGTCCCAGGTCAGTTGGCTCATAAAATAGCATTATTATTTATATTGATTTTGTGTTGCATCAATGCAGCAATTCCGGCTGCCCTTTTTTTGGCAAGCAAAGCTATTTTGCCATCATACATTTCATCAAGCGTAGTATTAAACAGGTGAAGCCATGCTTTAAAATGTTTTTCCTGTAAAGGAAAAATTCTGTTTAGCGAATAGTGCACTTCCATAGCATTATTTTTATAGACCGGGTTATCCAGTAAAATGGTCTCCCAAAAATCTGTGATCAAAGGAATATGATGTTCCCAATTTAGTGGAACTATTTGGGTAAAAATTATACCCAGCGTTTCATCCTGAATTACTTTTCTATAAAACGAACGCATCAGCATTTCAATATCTTCCCGTGTTTTAATGTCCCTTTTGCTCATCGTCCTACTAAATTTTTTTTAATTATTTATTTTCACAGATATTAAGATAATACCTGGTATTATCAAATCAGCAATTATAATCCTACAACAACAATCTCTAGTAGCCATATTTATCTTTCCATCTTTCTTTTAAAAATTTACGCAACTCTTCTTCACGTGCATTTTTTTGGGGTGTATAAAATGTTCTGCCTTCTAATGCATCGGGCAAAAATTGAAGATCTATAAAATTAGTGTCGTAGTTATGGGCATACTTGTAATTTTTTCCGTAATCCATTTGCTTCATTAATTTTGTAGGTGCATTTCTTAAATGTAGAGGCACGGGCAGATCGCCTTTCGTTTTTACCGCATCAAGTGCTTCATTTATGGCCATATAAGAAGCATTACTTTTTGCCGAAGATGCCAGGTAAATGGCACACTGAGATAAAATGATCCTGCTCTCCGGATAGCCAATCACGTTAACCGCCTGGAAGGTACTATTAGCCAGCAACAACGCATTGGGATTGGCATTGCCAATATCTTCACTGGCAAATATCAGCATGCGACGGGCAATAAATTTTACGTCTTCACCTGCTTCAATCATACGTGCAAGCCAGTATACAGCACCGTTAGGATCGCTGCCCCGCATGCTTTTTATAAATGCAGAAATAATATCGTAATGCTGCTCTCCTTTTTTGTCGTACAGGGCAATGCGTTGCTGCGCAATTTCCATCACGGCATTATCCGTTATCACCGCATCATCTTCCATCACATCTGTTACCAGTTCCAGCAGGTTTAGTAACTTTCTTGCATCGCCACCACTGATGGTAATAAGGGCTGATGTTTCTTTTAAATTGATATTTCTTTTACTGAGTACTGTATCATTTTTTATTGCGTCCTTCAATAGAGCCTTCAGATCATTTTCATCCAAAGGTTTTAAAACATACACCTGGCAGCGGCTCAGCAACGCACTGTTTACTTCAAACGAAGGATTCTCTGTAGTAGCGCCTATTAGAGTAATGATGCCTTTTTCCACCGCACCTAACAAAGCATCCTGCTGACCTTTATTGAAACGGTGAATTTCATCAATAAAAAGAATAGCGCCCTGCTGCGACCGGGAAGCTTCAATAATTTCCCGGATCTCTTTTACGCCTGATGAAATTGCACTGAGCTGGTAAAATGGCTGATGTAAAGTATTGGCAATAATATGGGCAATAGTGGTTTTTCCTACGCCGGGTGAGCCCCATAAAATCATAGACGGCACTTTGCCATTTTCAATAGCAGTACGCAAAATACTGCCCTTGCCGGTAAGGTGTAGCTGCCCCGTTAAAGCAGCTAATGTATTTGGCCGCAGCCTTTCTGCAAGCGGGGGAAGATTCATGTGGCAAAGGTACGTTCACAGTATTATTTTATCAGAAATTGATTCTGTAATTATGTCCTTAGTTTTTTTAGCCCGGCCATAATACTGCTATTAAGCTTCATTGGCAGAGTTTATCCTGAGGAACGAAGGGCACTCGTGTACTTTATATCCTTGTTGAACATTAAACCGAAACTTCATAACAAAATGAAAGTTACCGGGCAAAGCAAAAAGAAGTTATTTAAAAAAAGGAAGTATGTCATTTAGTGATACAGGTCTTTGTTCGTCATCAATATTAATAACAATACAATAGCCTTGTGCACCGCCGGCTTTTATCATTGTATTGATCAATTTTTGCTGATCACTCTCTGACCGCTGACCTGTTTTTCCGTTCCAGATCTCTTTGGATGTAAGACAACCCTGGGTTGGCGTTAGCGGGTAATAGGGTTGATGTAAGTAATACTCAGGATTAACCGTGGTACCATGAATAATAATTTCTGTACGGCCGGCTTTACCTGCATAATAACTTTCATATAATGGAAAATAATCTTTCAAAGAGGCCGGTAATAAATTACGATAATAGCTCAGGTTCCAGGTAGTATCGGTAATGCTGGAATCTGCATAAAAATGACAGGGCGATTTTTCAAACGGCATAGTCAGTTGCACATTCACTGTAGGGCCAATAAACCCTGCTCTTGAAACATCATAGCCCTTCATGCGGAAAATGCCCTGCGGTGTATTGCCATTAGTGAGATAAGCCGGTAGGTTGCTTACACTTCTTGCCAGTTGAGGCACACAAAAATATTCGCCGGTACTATCTTTTATGAAATTACCATTCCGGTCCCGAACCATAACAATGCCCGGGTAATCCCTGTTCTTTCGCTGAAAGCTAAAAAGTAAAACCTGCCCAGGTAAATAATTTTTTTGCAGAAGGGCTTTTAAATCCGGCACCTGCACCATTTTTCCATAATTATCTAACTGATATAATAATTGCAGAAGGATAGGATTATTATTGTCTTTTTGTATTTGTTGTTTTGTTTTTACAGATAAAAAATTTGCATCTTCTTTACCATGGCTGCTTTGTAAAATATAAGCGGCACACATTGCAAAGATTTTTGAATTTTCTGTCTGCAACAGTAAGAATTTTACCTGCTGGTAAAATTCATTTTTGTAATTACCGTAATTAAGTTCCAATAAAGCCCTTTGAAATGAAGGAGAATGATTTTGTATTTCATCCATTGCCAGCTTTATCCTGCCATCGATCCATAAAGATTTGTAATTGATAAGTGCTATCCCCTGGAAAGCATCCTGCCAGTTTTCTTCGGTAGAATCAGTAAGTGTTGTTGATAGGTTTTTGGTGATAGTATAATTGACAAG
>JBDUCK010000429.1:0-2535 GCA_040003485.1 Ferruginibacter sp.
TTCTCTTTTTATTTCTGTACCGGCCATTAAAAAGAAAACACCCATCAAAAAATTATTAATCCATTCCATGCAATTCACCGGCAAATGAAATGCCGCCAGGCCGTGTATTTTCTGGGTCCAGAAGCCCCGGTAGCTTTCGCCAAAAAAAGAATTTGCAAGCGCTATTGAAACTATAGTTGTAATTATCAGCAGTATCCCTACCGCACGACTGTCATTTATAAAATAACGTATGGGAGAAAAAATTCTGACAATAAATTTGTTCATACTTTTTATTTATAAATACCGGGAAGTGTAAAGTCTTATTCTTAAAACTCTATACTTCCCGGCTGGTAAAAACAAATCTATATTTTACTTAATCAACATAACCCAATACACCGGTTTCCGCAATGTCCAGGCCCGCAATTTCATCTGCCTCTTTACTTCTCAACGGCACAATTTTATTTAATACTTTAAAGAAAACATACATTACCGCAAACACAAAAACAAGGCAGGTAATTGTACCTATCAGTTGGGCAACAAATTGTTTTCCATCGCCATAAAATAATCCTTTAACTGGCCCCGGTACCCCATTCCAGCCATCGCCATAGCTACCATCTGCAAACAATCCTAAAGAGAGCACACCCCAGGCACCATTAACACCATGCACAGCAAATGCGCCAACAGGGTCATCTATTTTTAATTTACGATCCACAAAATTATAAGCAAGTATTACCAGGACGCCCGCAATTGCCCCAATAATAACCGCAGACAAAGAGGGAACAAAGGCACAGGGAGCCGTTATAGCAACAAGCCCTGCCAACATACCGTTTGCAATCATACCGGGGTCAGCTTTTTGCCCCCTTGCATACATATAAAATAATGCAGCCAGTGTTCCTGCACCGCCAGCCAGCATCGTATTAACTGCAACTATACCTATCCGTAAGTCTCCCCCTGCCAAGGTAGATCCGGGGTTGAAACCAAACCAACCGAAGGCCAAAATGAATGTACCGATAATAGCCATTGGAATATTATGACCGGGAATGGTATTGACGGTTCCGTCTTTCCCGTATTTGCCATAGCGTGGGCCAATAACAATTGCTCCTGCCAGTGCCGCAACACCGCCTACCATATGCACCACGGAAGAACCTGCAAAATCTACATGGCCGTGGCCTAAACCAAACTGAGCCCCTAACTGCGATAGCCAGCCACCACCCCAAACCCAATTACCAAAAAGCGGGTAAACAAACATGGAAATAAAGAAGCCATAAATAACAAAAGATTTCAGCGTCCATCTTTCTGCCATTGAGCCGGTAGGTATTGTGGCTGTAGTATCCATAAATACCATCTGGAAAAGGAAGAGGGTATAAATGCCAACATCGTAATATTTACTGCTTAAAAAGAAACCTGCTTTGCCCCATATTCCGAAATCATGGCCAAAAATATGAACTACATATTCTGAAGGAATTACACCTGCAGAACCACCTAAGGCTGCTATATTAAAGCCGCCACCAAACATAATTGCAAATCCACATATCCAAAAACCAATCATCCCAATAGCATAAATTAAAAAATTCATACACATGGTATGCGCCACATTTTTCTTTTGTGTAAATCCGGTTTCTACCATAGCAAAACCTGCCTGCATAAACATTACTAAAAACCCTGCGATCAGTGTCCACATTATATTTATGGCTATTTTACTGTGTCCATCAGCAGCACCGATGGTATTTACAGCAGTTACCACTTTATTAAGAGTAGTATCCTGTACGGCGGAAAGGGTATCTATACCAAGGTCTTTAATAGTACCCGTATTAGCTCCTTTAGGATCCTGTGCCATACCGAAAAAAGGCATTAAGAATAATACAATAATTACTGCAAATACCACGTAAAGAAATACCCTGCTTGTTTTAATTTTTTCCAGATAAAATGATGTCATAAAAATGAAAGTTTTAGTTTAGGAATTATATTTCTAAATGTTTATTGCTAAAATTTATACACTACAGCCAACAGGGCAGTGGCAGTAGATTTGGTGCCTGTATCATCATTTTTTAAAAAAATACTACTTTGTGCATTTTCGAAACGTAGCTCCGGTATTATAGTTAGCGGGCCAACTTTTGCATCTAAGGAAAGCGTATTAGCAAAAATATTTTTGGTGCCGAAATAAACAGTTTTGTCATCGGTTATATATTCACTTCTTAAGGTGAGGCCGATCTTTTCAGTAGGATCAAAATTTAAATACAATGCATTACCAACCCAGCTACCATCGGGGTTAGTGCTGCCGCTGATTTGTTTCCTGGATTGAACAGTACCATTATAGCCAATATTAAATTTAGGGCTCACGATTCCTGTAACAACAAGATCTACCTGGTTTAAAGATTTTAAACCACTTGGGTTGTCACCAGCGTCAGAACCGCCAAAGCCTGAGTAATTAAGAAAGAATTTTAATTTGCCATTTTTTGTACCCCCACTGAATTGGGCAATGAAATTTTTTGTGGTTGTGGTAGCAGTACTCTGATCGGTATAATTGGTAATACCTACCATAAATGCGACAGGCCC
>JBDUCK010000430.1:0-2529 GCA_040003485.1 Ferruginibacter sp.
CCATGGCATACTGAGTATTGCCATTTGAAGTTTTCGTATTAAGATTTAAGTGCTGGTTACGCAACGCACTACATGCTTACACTTACAAAGATCTATGCTGTCAAAACCGGTCAGCCCCGGATGATAGGCTGCAAAAATACAAATTTTAATTTTGGTAAATTAAAATAGCGGAACGGTTATCAAAGCGATTGTATAATATTTTTTTACCTATTGGTAATAGTATTTATCATAACTTTATAATCATTAATTGATTGCCAAAAATGCCTGCTAACAGTAATACAAATAAAACTGTTTTTGAATTGCAACAACTGGTTGTTACTGAAAATAACACCCGGGCATTTGAACAGATTTACCTTTTGCTTTATAAAGATCTTCACCAGTTTGCTTACCGCATTATAAAGTCAAATCATATAGCCGAAGAAATTGTATCAGATGTATTTGTGCAGTTATGGAAAAATAAGTCTACGCTTGATAAGATAAATAACCTACGGGTATTTTTATATGTGGCAGTAAAAAACCTGGCACTTACTTATTTATATAAGGCCAACAAACACCGTGTTTGCTGGATTGAACAATTTGCTAATGGCCCGGAAATGACCAGCAGTGCTTCCAGTGCGGACGATCTTCTCAATGCAAAAGAATTAGCCGGAAACCTTAATAAAGCTATTAACAATTTGCCGGTAAAATGTAAAGCCGTTTTTAAGCTGGTAAAAGAAGACGGCCTGAAATACCAGGAGGCTGCAAAAATTTTAAACCTTTCTATAAAAACTATAGAAAATCAAATGGGCATTGCTTTAAAAAGATTAGCCACTGCTTTGAATAGTAATATCCACAGCAACTAAAAGCCCTTTCCCACCCATTATTTTCTTGTAATTATCACCTAAACGTTAAATAAATGTAAATTCTCTTTGGGGGTAAATCATTTTTTTTCAGTCCTTATAACGTCAAAGCTATTTATGAACGAAAATAGGTTCTATATTCTCTTATCAAAAAAGCTTACCAATGAGCTTTCTCCGGAAGAAAATATTGAATTGGATATACTCATGGCTGGTAACCCTGAATTTAATAATATATCCCGGTTACTTCTAGATAGTCTCTTACAACCTTCCGCTGCAAGACCGCAGCAGGATGAAAAGATACTTGCCAACTTAAGAGCAAAACTTAAAATTATAGACCCAGCATTATTTGTGTTGGATGAAGAAGAGAAGATTTTTACGCCGGGATCATTTTGGAAAAGATACAAAAAAGGGCTGATTGGATCATCCTTACTGGTATTAGGTTTAGCAGTAGTTTTATCGATATTTAATTTAAAAGAGCCGAATGAACCCGCAAAAAAACCTTCTTTTTCCGAAAATAATATCTCCACAAATCGTGGCTCCAAAACAGAAGTAAAGTTACCAGATGGTACTTTGGTAATATTAAATGCCGATAGTAAACTTAGCTATCCCGATAATTTTTTAGGAAATACAAGGGAAGTGACCCTGCAGGGGGAAGCTTTTTTTAAAGTAACTGAAAATAAACAAAAGCCTTTTATCATTCATTCCAAAGCCATGGATATAAAAGTACTGGGTACGGTATTTAATGTGAAAGCATATCCTGGAGAAAGCACTTCTGAAGCCACTTTAATAAAAGGGTCTATAGAAGTAACCTTAAAAAACAGGACCAACGAAAAAATAATGCTGAAGCCCAGTGAAAAAATTACGGTATCTAATTTTACAGAGATACCCAAGTTAGATATAAAGAAGGCATTAGGTAGCTCAACAAAACCTATTGAACATATCCCTTTGATAGCAGTAGATCAAGTGAGTGTAGATAAGAAGGAAAATATTTTTAAAGAAATAGGATGGACACAAAATAAGCTAATGTTTAAAAATGAAACCCTGGAGTCCATAGTAACTACTATGCAACGCTGGTATGGGCGCACAATAGAGATAAAGACAGAAAAATTAAAGGATTTAAAATTCACCGGCAACTTTACAGAAGAAAGTTTTGTCCAGGTTATACAGGCACTCCAGTTATCGTGTAATTTTTCATTCAAAGCTGAAAATAATTCTATTTTAATCTACTAAAAAAAGCCATATGAGATAAAATAACTACAAAAAAAAATGTCAAAAAAGATGGATGTAATGCATCCGGTTTCCTAAACAATATTCGTAAAGAATATTTTAATTGTTTAATTTTAAAAACAATAAACATGATTATTGCCAAACTAACGTCTGTTTCCTACAACAAGACCTTAAGAAAAAAAATTATTAACAGCATGAAGCTGATTTCTCCCATTTTGCTGATATTTATTATGCAGCTATCCGTGCAGGCAAAAAGCCAGAATAAGATCACCCATAGGTTTAAAAATGTTGAGTTGACAAAAGCTATCGCTATACTTGAATCAGAGAGCACCTACCGGTTTGTATATAATAATAACCTGGTTCCTGATTCCAAAAAAGTTGTCGCAAATTTTTATGAAGCTGACATTCCTGAAGTAATGGATGTTATGCTTAAAGGAACCGGCCTAAGTTATAAAATGCTGAA
>JBDUCK010000140.1:0-8435 GCA_040003485.1 Ferruginibacter sp.
CTATGGAAATAATGGATGATAAAGGGCAATTGATCCGCAGCTATTCTTCAATGCCTGATAAAAAATTTACATCATTTCCCGGCGGCCCTGATGAAGATCCTTTGTTATCCAACAAGCCTGGCCTTAACAGGTTTGTATGGGATATGCGCTACGCAACTTTGCCAGCTGTACAAAATATATTTATTGAAGGAAGTTACCAGGGGCGTAAAGTTGCGCCGGGCAAATATCAATTAAAATTAAAAACAGGTAAAGAAGAAAAAACAACATCGTTCAATATTGTTGCCGACCCGAGAATTAATGCCACACAGGCAGAATATTTACAGCAACAGCAGGTACTTGCAGAAGTAGATAACAAAATAAAAGAGATACATGATGATGTGAACCAGATGCGTAATGTTCGTAAGCAAATAAATGACCTGCTGGACATAATAACAGATACCACAAAATATAAAACGGTAATGGAAAGCGGCGGTAAGCTGGTGAAAAAAATTACTGTATGGGAAGAAAAACTGGTACAGCCTAAAGCACAAAGTAATGACGATATTATCAACTTTGTAAACATGCTTAGCGCAGATTATATTTTTCTTAAAGGCGAAATGGATGTAAATACTCCTGCTGTTACAGCAGGCCAACAACAACAACTTGCAGCATTAAATACACAATGGCAGCCCTTACAAAACGAGTACGCTGATCTGCAAAAACAAGTGCTAGAATTTAATATAGTTTGCAAAAATATGGGCATCGAAAAAATCACTATCCCTCAACTTTAAAAATAAATCCTTTTCAAAATGAAAAGAAGAAATTTTATAAAAAGCAGTTCATTGGCAGGGCTTTCCCTGGCATCTCTGAGTGCTATCTCTTCCTGCAATACGCCGGCAGAAAAAGAAAAAAAAGAAGAAGCTGTAAAGCCAATTGCTGAGCCCGTTGCAAATGATTTTGTACTTAATGAAATTACTATTGATGAACTGCAGAAAAAAATGAAGTCGGGAGAATATACATCTCATGCGATAACCCAAATGTATTTAGACCGCATTGCGCAAATAGATAAAAGCGGCCCTAAACTGAATGCAGTGATTGAGCTGAATCCTGATGCCCTGGCCATTGCTGATGCCATGGATGCAGAAAGAAAAAATGGAAAAATAAGAGGGCCGCTACATGGCATCCCGGTTTTAGTAAAAGATAATATTGACACAGGTGATAAAATGCAGACCACTGCCGGTGCCCTGGCGCTTGAAGGAAATATTGCCAAAAAAGATGCTTTCATTGTAAATAAATTAAGAGAAGCGGGTGCGGTGTTGCTGGGGAAAACCAACCTTAGTGAGTGGGCTAATTTCCGTTCTACCAGTTCCTGCTCTGGCTGGAGCAGCCGTGGCGGGCAAACAAAAAGCCCGTACATACTCGATCATAATCCCTGCGGTTCCAGCGCCGGCTCAGGTGTAGCGGTTGCTGCCAACCTTTGCGTGGTAGCCATTGGCAGCGAAACGGATGGTTCTATCACCTGCCCTGCCTCTGTTAATAATTTAGTAGGCATAAAACCAACGGTTGGTTTGTTGAGCCGTTCAGGTATCATTCCTATTTCTGCTACGCAGGATACTGCAGGCCCATTGGCAAGAACAGTAAAAGATGCAGTCATTTTACTGGGCGCACTTGCTGGTGTTGATGAAAATGATGTTGTAACAAAACAAAGTAACGGTAAGGCTGAGCCGGACTATACAAAATTTTTAACCGCGGATGGATTGAAAGGAAAAAATATCGGCATAGACCGGAAGAAAAAAAGCACAAATCAATTTCTAAATAAATTATTGGATGATGCTATTGCATTGATGAAACAACAGGGTGCCAATATTATTGAAATAGAATACGTAGCTAAAATTAATCTGCTGGGTAAATATGAAACAGAAATTCTGCAGCAGGAATTTAAGGATGGTGTAAATAAATATTTAGCTGGAGCAGGTATAAAAATAAAAACACTGAAAGACGTAATTGAATTTAATAAAGCCAATGAAGATAAAGCCATGCCCTACTTTAAACAGGAGCAGCTGGAACTTTGTGAAAAGAAAACAGGTTTAAAAACTACTGCCTATTTAGAGGCATTAAGCAAAGGCCGTGATGCAGTAAGAAAAATTTTAGATACCGTAATTACAGCAAATAAATTAAATGCCATTGCTGGAATAACAATGGGCCCGGCATGCAGTATTGATACTATTTACGGCGATAGGTACGGTGATGACTTTCTTACTCAGCCTGCCGCCATGGCGGGCTATCCGCATATTTCTTTACCCTGCGGTATGGTATACCGCTTACCGGTAGGCCTTTCTTTTTTTGGGGCAGCCTATACTGAGCCGCAATTGATAAGCATGGCTTATGCTTATGAACAGGCTTCTAAAAAAAGAATTGCGCCCACATTTATTAAATCATTTTTAGATTGAAAAAAGGTTTGTGATTTTACCACCGCTTTTTTACCACAGAGTTTTATAGAGTCATGCACAGAGGATACAGAGTTTTACTTTGTGTTCTTTGCGGTTGATTTCTTTTTACCACAAAGTGCACAGAGGTTTACACAGAGGTACACAGCGTTTTTTTATGCTGCATTCTTTTCAGTTACTGATTTTAATTTTTACCGATAATATAAATAACAGAACTGCATTTTTCTTTATAAAAAATGCTGTTGATATTGGAAACAAGCCCGGTAAAAAATGCACTGATCGTATTCCCTTTTCCATTTTTATATTGTTCACTCAGCATGCTCACATAAAAACTGTCGAACCACATTGGCTTTATCTTTTTTACCTGTAAGCCATGAGCCTCCATCAATGTCTTCATACTTTGTGGCGAAAAATGATAGAGGTGGCGGGGCACATCATAAGCCGCCCAAAAGTCTTTATAATGTGCGGCATCCAGTGAAGTATAATTTGGAACAGCGATAAAAAGTTTACCTTTTTTGGTTAGCAAGGTTTTTAATCGTGCAATATATTCCTGTAGCTGATGCACATGCTCCAGCACGTGCCACATCGTTATGGCATCAAAACTTTCTGCCGCAAGATTAAATATTTCCGGGGAAGGCAAGGGCTGAATGGCAAACAGCTCCATGGCATTTTTCCGGGCAGTCTCATCAGGCTCCAGGCCAGTGATATGCCAACCGTTGTTTTTCATTTCATTTAAAAAAGCACCGGTGCCACAGCCCACGTCTAATATTTTTCCTCTCTGTATCCCGGTTTCGTTAATGATCAATTTTCTTTTTGCTGATAAGGTTTTTTTTCGAACGATATGATAGAGACGGTTTACCAAACCTTTTTGAGTATTGCTGTGTGAAACATAATTTTCGGACGCATAATATTTACCAATTTCTTCCTGCGCCGGTACATCCTGGGTAAACATGGCTGTACAATCCTGGCATTTATTTATAGAAAATATTTCTGATGAAACGGTATTATCCTTTGCAGACAAAGCCGGGCTGATATTAGCTGAACGGCAAACAGGACAATGACAATAATGAATCATTAATAAAAATTGTAGCTGCAAAGAAACCTCTTTTATTTTTAAGCAGGATTGAAAATTTTATTTAAGATAATAGAATCAGGTATTTTAATCCGGAAGCCGTAATAATTGAGTTATTCTTAATTTACTTTTTTGCCTTGATGCAAAAAAGTAACAAAAAAAATCAAGGCTGCATAAAAAAGACTAAAAATTTGAATGATTGTCTAAAATGAAATTAGCTCTAGCTGCAGAACAAGTCCAAACATAGTGCGACTTACCAGCTAAAAACAAATCCAAACATTTGTAACATCAATTTCATTTATCTCAATAATATTCATTTTATTTTTGATTCGATGCATCTCCTTCGTCGATGTCTTAACGACAGCCATTCAAATTTTTTTGACGTCTTTTTTATGAGGCCGGTCGTAAGAATGCAATAACATACCTGATTCTATAAAGCAAATATAAATTGGCATTGATAAAGTGAGGGCTAAACCCGCTTAGATAAAAGATGAAAAATGATTTACCGTAAAAGAGTGCGACGCCCGTCCGAACGGATTCATCAGGGCGGGCAAGGATGATGCAATGTCCGAGGGACTCCTTTGGAGAAAGACCAAAGCCGGTATCATAAAAAAAATATCCTTTATAAGGCAGTAACTTTATTTACGTAGCTGATGTATAGGATTGCGCATTGCCGAAGGAAGCATTACTATTTTTATCATTAAAATAAATAACGAGGAGCATTGCGGCCAACACGGCCAGGGCAATGGCCCAGAGCCACCAGCGACTCCGTGGCTTTGCTTCGCCTTCATTATAAAAATCAGACATCACAGTATTGGTGGTGTGTGTATCACCGACCAGCATTGCGTGGGAATCATTTGGATGAATTATTCTTTCAGCCGCTACCGCCGGAAAAAAAACACCGGCAACCGGTGTAGGTTTAAACTGCAGACTTCCATCATTGGTTACATAAAAAGTTCCAGCCCCGGTCAGCGGTAGTTCCGTTCCCTCTTGAATCTGATTTAATTTTTGACAATATTGCCCTAGTCTTTGGGCCGCATCATCAATAGTAATATTTTTTTTTGCAGCAATATATTTTATGAAGTGTGAAGCAGGAATTTCATTTGTGCTTAATTGTATTTCAGCAACAGGGGCGGTTATTTTTATTTCTCCAAATGCAGAGACAGCATTTCCTTCGATGATATGCAGGGTCCCAACTTCGGGCAGCGGGCAATTTTTATTTTTAAATAAATATGATGTTATTAGCTGCTGCATGATGTTTCTTAACTCGTTCTAAAAATGAATTAATATGCCGCCCAGTGCATTTAATCCGTATACAGGATAGTTATGCCAACGCTCATATTTCTTATCAAAGATATTGTTTACATCAAACCAAACACTGAATTGTTTATTCACCTGGTACTCTGCGCCTGCGCTTAGATCGGAGCCGCCGGTAAAGGCACGGCTGGTATTATTTTTTTCCAGTGCGTTGCCGCCTGCAAAGAAATAGAAGTCGCCTTTAAGCAATAACTTTTTAAATGCCCAATACCTCAAGGCGCTCGTAAACTCCAGTGGCACTGTGTTCCAGGCTTTCCTATGGTCCTGCAATCCGGTATACCCGTTGATAGTAAGACCGGCTGTAAAAGTAAATTTATCCTGGTTTATATAACTGATATCGCCATGGATACGCAGGTCTTTCATTTTACTTTCGTTACTTATTAAAAAAGTTTTATTGTCGGTAGCGGTGTCATTTATATACAATGGAAAATCGTTGTAAGTTATGTACCCGACTTTTGCGTTAAAATTAAAATGCTTACCAACGGTTGCTTTTATACCTCCATAATATTCTACTTCTTTGGTATTATTTTCTGCTGTTAGCGGCCCTAAATAAGGGTTTATACCGGAAAGATTTTTGTAAGTATTTTTAAGGTAACGCCCTACCCAGCCGGCCTGCACCATAAATACTTTTTCTTTTACCTGGCCCTCTACATAAAAATTGGGCAGCAGCACAAACTTCCCGTTATTCCAGGTGGGTGTAACGCCACCATTAAAACTTAACCGTGGAGAATGATAAATAAATGCCGGTGCCACTTGTACAAGATTATTGCTGAAGCGTATATTGTTAGCAAGAATACCGGTGGAGGAATAATTAGTAAGATCAGCCTTGGCTTCTACTTTAAACGCAAATGATTCGCCGAATTGCTTTTCTACCGGAAGGTTTATTTTAAGCGTTGTCTCGCTTGCCCTGTTTTTATTGGTAAAGAAATTTACTTCTGCATTTGGATTGTAGCTGATCTTTAGTGACGTGGTAGTAGTGTTTTTTATGCCGCCGGTTAACGTTATATCCTGGAACTGTTGGCGTATCTCATCTCTTTTAAAACTGTAAACATTATGATCATAACCATACAGGTAATAATTATCCTGGCTGTATGATGCACCAGCATATACTTCATTCTTTTTTCCAAAATAACTGCCGGCACCTTTTACATTTAGCTGTGAATAATCCTGGTTCACAATTTCTTTTCCTTTTGACGAAATATAACTGCCGGAAATATTTACGAGGCTTGTTCTGCCATCGCCCAAACTCACGCCTGCACTTACATACGGTGTATTAAAATTTCCAAAGCCTGCTTTTAAATATCGCCTGTTACCCAGGTAAAGATTGGTATCCTGCTCCAGCGCCAGCGGCTTTAATGATATGGGCTGATAAGCATAAAATAAATTCTGTGCCGGGATGCTGTACAAAAGATTTGGCCTGGTGGTATCAGCAGTTAATTGTGAACCGGAGAAATTTATTTTAGCGGCCGATCTTAAAACCGGTTTAAAAGATGAGTTAATATCGATAGATTGTTTTTTAGTGGTGTCTCTTTGCGCTATTAACTGGCCTGTTACTAAAAAGCTGGTGGCTAATAAAGCAATTCGGCTGTACATATATTTTTTATTGAAGATGATGGGTTGTTTGCTGTTCATTTTTATTAATTACCAATTTTAGAATTTTGTTTTTCTTCTGCCGTTGCTTTATCTAATTTTTGCTGTGCTTCATTTTTTAATTCGGGGATGGAAGAATTTTTTGCCACACTTTCATACGTGGCTTTAGCATTAAAATAGTCTTTCTGCAGCATGAAAATATCACCTAACAAAATGTAGGATTTTGTAACCCATAGATCATAAGACCCGGTTTCTTTAATAACTGCCATCGCTGCTTTTTCTGAAGCTGCAGTATTATGAGTAGAAAAATAACAATTGGCAATCTCATACCTGGCTTCGGCGCCCCAGGCGGTTTTATTAATGGCCGCTGCAGATTTAAAAGAGGCAATAGCCGTATTACAATCATTTGCCAATTGCTGCGATTTACCCAGTACTAAAAATGCAATAGACCGGTCATCAGTACTAATACCTTTACGGGCCAGTAATTCTTTAGCAGCTTCATTAGCGAGACCGTATTCCTTTAACTGGTAGTAGCTGCGTACCAGTCCACGCAAGGCTTCCAGCAGGTTATCCTGGTTTACCGCATTGGTACGTACAGATTCAAAATATTTTTTTGCATTGGCATAATCTTTCAATTCAAAATAATAAATACGTGCTGCTTCCAGCGAAGCTTTTTCAAAATATTTATTGAGCCCCTTGCTGTTAACGTACGCATATCCCTGCAAGGCATTCTGCCAATCCTTATTTTTTCCATAGCATTCACTCCGTAGATAATTTGCTTCAATTGCATACGCACCATCTGCATAACGGGTGAGATAATTATTAAAGCCCGCAATGGCTGCAGCACAATCATTGGCATTGTATTTTAAAAGCGCTGCACTGTAGGTTAATGAATCAGCTTCGCTTACAGAAACAGTCTTCCCATTTTTCTTCATCAGCTCTACATACTCATTCGGTTTGCCTTCCTCTACATAAATGTCTTTAATAATACTTAAGGCTGCATCAGCTTCAGCAGACTGCGGATATTTTTGTATGAGTTGCTGGTAGCTTTTAAGTGCTTCTGCATTATTATTATCATTGTAATATGCAAGGCCTAGTTTTAAATATGCTTTTGGTTTTAAACCGCCGGCATTATTAGCGTTAGAATTAATAATATTATTAAGGTACGGCACAGCATCTTTAAATTTTTCATCAGCAATATAAGTAAGTGCAATCTCCATGTTAATATCCTGAACCAGGCTGCTGTTGGGATATTGGCGTGTTACAGCATTTAATATCTTTATTTTTTCTGTGCTGTTTTTCACCCCGGCTATCAGGGCTTTCTGGTACATGGCATAATCGCTTTGAGCCAAGGCACTGCTGATAATATTTTCATACATGCTGTTGGCTTTTCCAAAATCCCTTAACATGAAATAACTATCAGCACTGCGTAAGTAAGCATCCTGCTCTACAGCCGTAGATGAGGCAGCAACATTTTTAGCTACCTGCTCAAAATAAGTAAGCGCCTGGCGGTAATTTTCTTTTTGCAACCAACTGTATCCTAAATCATACCTGGCGGCGGTGGGTGTAGCTTCACCCTGCGCTGCTGCATTGCTTTGCAGATAAATCGTAAGATACCGGATGGCTTCATCATAATGCTGCAGCCTGAATGCAATTTCTCCTTTCCAGAAATTAGCATAAGGCAGTAGATTTCCGGATAAAGTATTTGTCAAAACTTTATCCAGTAACTGATCTGCGGGCAGCAACTGCTGATCGTTTATATATTCAATTGCCCTGCCATACAAAATGCGTGGATAGGCCTTCTGCATAGAAGCAGTAGGGTTTTTAAAAGATTCATACAGCGCTAAGGCATCATTAAAATTATTTGTATTGGTCAGCAGGCTTACCAATATTTCTTTTGCCTCAGTATCATATTCAGAATTTGGATAGGCCTGCAGGTAATTCTTCATTTCACTTAAAGCAATATCCTGGTAGCCCAGCTCGTAAGAAAGTTTTGCATAATTAAAGCGGGAAACTTTTTGCTGCTGTTT
>JBDUCK010000141.1:0-8434 GCA_040003485.1 Ferruginibacter sp.
AAACAGTTGAAAGATCTCTTACAAACAAAAGATATGTTTCAAACCATCACGGTATCCGATTATCTTTTTACAAAATGCCTGTTGTTTGCAAAAGTAAATTTGCCAGATGAAGAATTCAGGTTGTATCAAAAATTATTTGACATTATTAATCCACAAATAGTACAACCGGATATTTTAATTTATTTACATACTCCTGTAAATAAATTACAGGAAAACATAAAAAAACGCAACCGCCAATATGAGCAGGGTATCCCAAACGACTATTTATTTTCTCTGCAGGAAACCTACACACAATACATAAAGCAACATAACATTAAAACACTTTTTGTAGATGCAGGCAATGCAGATTTTTTAGGAAATGAGGCGCATCTAAAAACCATTACCGATGCATTGGAAAAAGAATATGAAAATGGCCAACATTATATTAGCCTTCCTTAATATAAATGATGAATACTAAAAATAATTTACCTGCCGAATTCTGGCATTTTATTTCTGCACGTCTTTTTTATACGCTTGGCCTGCGCATGATCTCTACCATTGTTATCTACCAGGTATTTCACCTGGCAAATACTTATATGGTAGGTATTGCCGGCCTTACGGAGTTTTTACCTGCTGTAGTAACTGCATTATATGCCGGGCACTATATTGATACCCATAATAAAAAAAATATCCTGGTATGGTCATATTGTTTTTATTTACTTTGTGCGCTTTCTTTGGCCGTTATCAGTTCACCGCAATTAGAGTTGGCCGCATCTGCAAAGCTGGCCTTTATTCTCTGCGCCGTTTTTTCAACAGGCGTTATCCGTTCTTTTTCTGCTCCTGCTGCTAACAGTATGATTGCTGCTATTGTGCCAAGAGAAAGTTTACAAAAAGCTATTTCTCTTAATACCTCCAGTTATCTTACTTCATCAATTACCGGGCATGCAACCGGTGGATTATTAATTGCATTGGCGGGTATTTCAAATGCCTATTTTGTCTCAGCATTATTTCTATTTATGGCCGGCATATTTGCTTTAAGAATAAAGCCAAAACCTCCAATCTTGTCGGATATAAAAGAGCCGATGGTTCAGGCCATCAGGCAGGGATTCTCTTTTGTATGGAATAATAAAACTTTGCTGGGCGTTATTTCACTCGATCTTTTTGCTGTTTTATTTGGTGGTGCTGTTGCTTTTATCCCGGAGATTGCGGAGCATGTGCTGCACACCGGCCCAATAGGATATGGATTTTTAAATGCAGCCATGGATATAGGCGGCCTGGTAAGTATTTTAATTTTACTCATGGCTCCAATGAAGCAAAAGCAGGGATTAAAAATGTTATTAGCCGTGGCCGGGTTCGGAATATTCATCATTGTTTTTGGCTTATCAAAAATGTACTGGCTTAGCTTTTTAGCGCTGGCATGCGCAGGTCTTTTTGATGGTATCAGTATGGTAGTAAGGGGCACTATTGCGCAACTGCATACACCGGATAAATTGCGTGGCAGGGTGTCGTCGATCAATATGATCTTTATCAATTCATCCAACGAATTGGGCCAGTTTGAAAGCGGCCTTACCTCAAAACTGCTGGGCACTTTACCTGCCGTAGTCTTTGGTGGAGTAATGTCTGTTCTGGTGGTTGCCGGTACCTGGTTTAAATTTCCCAACCTCAGAAAGATTGAATATTAGGTTGGTAATTTTTTTGTTACCAGCCAAAGTTTTTCATGGCATCGTGGTTGCGTCGCACTCTTCTACAGCATCTCATTATTGAGCTTTTATCAAAGCGTAAAATGTTATGTTTGAATGTGTCATTCAATCAAAAAATACTGTATTTTTAAAATATAAAATTTTAAGTTATGCAACGCAGATCATTCCTCCGCAATACCGGTCTTACATTAGGAAGTTTAGCATTTTTAAATTCAAGATCGCTGGCGCAATTTTTAGCTGACCCGGCTTATAATATAAAAATGCTGACAGATAATATTGGTGCATTTACCGAAAAAGGCGGCACTATTTTATTTATGCTGAGTAAAGAAGGGCCGGTTATTATAGATGCCCAATTTCCGGACTCTGCACTACACCTGATTGATGAAGTAAAAAAAAGAACCACCACTCCTTTCCGCCTGTTGATAAACACTCATCATCATGGCGACCATACAGCCGGTAATATTGCATTTAAAGGATTAGTCCCTCATGTGCTGGCGCATGAAAATTCCAGGACCAATCAACAAAACGTTGCCATTAAAAATAAAAACGAAGACAAACAATTATATCCTGACCAAACATATACTGATGTGTGGAGTGAAAAAATAGGAACAGAGGAAATAGTTATGCATTACTATGGGGCAGGCCATACTAACGGCGACAGTGTTGTACAAATAAGGAACAGCAATATTATACACATGGGCGACCTGGTTTTTAACCGGCGCCATCCCTTTATAGACAAAACCGCCGGTGCAAGCATCAGCAACTGGATAAAAGTATTAGATAAAACAACTTCAACTTTCGATAAAAAAACTACTTATGTATGCGGCCATGCCGGTACAGGCTACGATATTGTTTTAAAGGCAGATGACCTGCTTGCCTTCAGGGATTATTTAGGAAACCTTTTAAAGTTCACGGAAGCGGAAATAAAAGGGGGAAAAACAAAAGAAGAAATTATTAAAGCCACAGAAATTCCCGGCTCTCCGGAATGGAAGGGCGATGGAATAGACCGGCCACTGACAGCCGCTTACATGGAACTTACCAACAGCCAAAAACCTTAAAGAATGTTTTGTGCAGAAAATAATAAATGATATTTTTTTAGAAAGCGCAAAAGTAAAATTTTCCTATTATAAAGATCTGGGCGAAAAAGCTATACAGCAATTACAGCCCTCCCAACTTTTCATTTCATCAAATGAAGACAGCAACAGCATTGCTATGATCGTTCAACATCTTTCCGGCAATATGATCAGTAGATGGACAGATTTTTTGGCCACTGATGGAGAAAAAGAATGGCGTAAAAGAGATGCAGAATTTGAAGCTGTATTAAAAACAAAAGAGGAAGTAATGCAATGCTGGGAGGCAGGATGGGCCTGTCTTTTTAATGCCTTAAACCAGTTGCAGTCAAACCAATTACAAGAAATTATTTTCATAAGAAATGAAGCTCATACGGTAATAGAAGCCATTATTCGCCAACTATCACATTATCCTTACCATGTTGGACAAATAATTTTTTACGCAAAAATGCTGACAGCAAAAGATTGGGAGAACTTATCAATGCCTAAAAAGAAAAAATAATCATCAATTATTTCGTGTAATTAATATTATTTGGCAATTAACTTTTCCAGCACAAAATAAACAATGGGGCAAAACGTAGAATTTTTTAGCGTATGCGATTGACGCTTTAAAATAACATCTTCGTTGGTATAAGGAAACCGGCTGCAGTCGGACGGACGCTCTTTATAAATGCTGCAGTAATTATCGCTGCCTAAAAATGGGCAAGGCTTTGTATTCACCACGTAATCCCCTTCATTATCCAACACAAGATATTTTTCAATAAAATCGCCTTCTTTTAATTTTAAATGTTTTGCAATGCGTTTAATATCGGGCGTTTTAAAACGGGGGGAATAGTTTTTGCAACAGGCTGCACAGTTAAGGCAGTTGATATTGCTGAACGCTTCTTCGTGCAGATCTGGCAATTGCTTCAGCACTTTATTTTTATCAGCACGCTGCAAAAACTGTTTGTATTTTTTTTGATTATCTGCAGATTTCTTTTGCCAATTATACAGTAAATCATCGTTCATACTGCAAATATCGTTTTTACAATTTTAATTATAAAATGCCTGCAGAAGCGTCCAAAATTAAAAACCCGTATTTAAATTCAATTGATTGTGCTAATTTGTACAAAATTTTATTACATGAGAACCGTAATTATTCCTTTAGATTTTTCTGAAACATCTTTTAATGCAGCACATTATGCTGCTAATATGTACAAAAACAGGGCAGATACTACCTTGATCTTATATCATTATTACTCCGGCGGAGATGATACCTCTACGATAAATAATTACCTTAACAGTCTAAAAATTGAATTGGGTGACTCATCAACCAATATAGAAACAGTAACAGAATCTGGTGATAATTTTATTGACAGCCTTACAAAATTTTCCCATGTGCGCCGGGCTTATATGATTGTAATGGGCCTGACCGGTAAGTCGCCGATTACCCAATGGTTTTCCGGCTCCAATACCTTAAAAATGGCAGAAAAAAATGTCTGCCCGGTATTGATAGTACCTGCAGAAGCAATGTATACCGGTCTTGAAAATGTTTTGATCACTTCTGAAATGAAATATGTAGAAGAAACACCTGTGCTGCTCGCTGTAAAACGGGTGCTGGAAGATTTTAAACCATCGTTACATGTTTTAAATGTAGATGAAAGCCATTATATATCTTTAACCACTGGCTTTAAAGAAGAGAGAGATAAAATGGAAAGTCTGTTAGCCGAATTTAATCCTGAATTTTATTTTATGCGCCTGTTTGATTTTCATGAATCGGTAAATCTTTTTGTAAAAGATAAAAATATTGATATGATCATCATCGGACCAAAACACCATAGTTTTTACGAAAAACTCTTTAAAACACAGCACACTAAAAAGATGATCTATCAAAGCAACGTGCCGGTGCTTGCTGTACACGAATAATTAATTTGATAATGATTTAGTAAGAAATGTTATTGCTCATGCAGTAACATTTTTTTTTAAGACTATGCCATCAGTAACCTCTGTTTTGTTCAAATTTTGGCCTTCATGAACAGCCTATCTTTCCACACATAAAAACTCCCTGTTACAAAGAATGCAAAATGTAGTTGCGTTGCCTTAATTTTGCGTCCAATTATCTAAATAACCTGCCATTAAAGGCGTTGCCCGGGCTGAAACCGTACAAGGGAGTGACACAACACTGTTGCACAATGCGCTGAAGCCGGTAACAAAAAAAATCTTTATGAATCTTTTTGAACAGCAACAACACGAATTTTTACAAAGACATATAGGGCCTAACGCCGAAGAAGCGGCCGAAATGCTGAAAGTAATTGGCGCTTCGTCATTAGATGAATTGATTGGAAAAACGGTGCCTTCGTCCATCAGGATGGATAAACCACTAACAACCGGCGGCCCGGTAAGTGAGTTTGAATATTTAACGGAGCTAAAGAAAACTGCATCATTAAATAAAGTTTTTAAAACTTACATAGGCCAGGGTTATTATAATACTATTGTGCCGAGTGTAATACTTCGTACTGTTTTTGAAAACCCGGGTTGGTATACACAATACACGCCTTACCAGGCTGAAATTGCGCAGGGCCGCCTGGAAAGCTTATTAAATTTTCAAACAATGGTAAGCGATCTTACCGCCTTACCAATAGCCAATGCCAGTTTATTAGATGAAGGAACCGCTGCTGCAGAAGCAATGGCCATGTTATTTAACCATAAGAATAAAAATCACGATCATATAACAGCTCCAAGGTTTTTTGTTGATGAAGCCATCTTTGCTCAAACCAAAGATATTTTAATTACCCGGGCTAAGCCAGTGAATATTGAATTGGTTTTCGGGGATTATAAAGGGGCTTCTTTAGATGAAACTTATTTTGGAGCCATAGTACAATATCCAAACAGCAACGGGCTTGTAGTTGACTACAAAAAATTTATTGATAGCGCACATGCTGTAAATGCAATGGTGGTAATGGCAACAGATTTACTGGCGCTTAGTTTACTTACGCCTCCCGGCGAACTGGGTGCAGATGTTGCCGTGGGCAATTCGCAAAGGCTTGGTGTGCCAATGGGTTTTGGCGGACCGCATGCAGCTTTTTTTGCTACCAAAGATGAATTTAAAAGAAACATTCCCGGTCGTATTATTGGAGTAAGTGTAGATGCACAAGGCAACCGTTGCCTTCGTATGGCCTTGCAAACAAGGGAACAGCATATCCGCAGGGAAAAAGCCACCAGCAATATTTGTACAGCCCAGGCTCTCCTGGCAAATATGAGTGCCATGTATGCAGTGTACCATGGTGCTGAAGGACTAAAAAATATTGCAAAAAGAGTAGGCCTGCTGGCACAAACACTAAGCTATGAGTTGGATGCACTAGGATTTGAAAATGACAACTATGCTTATTTTGACACGCTTAAAATAAAAGTTACAAATGTTACTGCCTTAAAAAATGTTGCAGAAAATAATGAAATCAATTTTCATTATTTTGAAAATGCTGTCGGAATTTCTTTAGATGAAACAACTACACAAAGGGATATTTTAAATATTCTACATGTATTTGCGGCTACGCAGAACAGTGATACTGCGGTTGCTCATTTTGATGCGGACAGTTTACTGGAAAATATCCCCACAGCACTTACAAGAACTACTGATTTTTTAACACATACTGTTTTTAACAGCCATCGCAGCGAAAGCGAAATGATGCGCTATATCAAAAGTTTAGAGAACAAAGATCTAAGCCTTAATACCTCGATGATCTCTTTAGGAAGCTGCACTATGAAACTTAATGCAGCTACACAATTGATACCTGTTAGCTGGCCGGAGTTTAGTAGCATTCATCCATTTTCCCCCGCAAATCAATGGAAAGGATACCAGCAGATAATAAAGGAACTACAAAACTGGTTAAGTAATATTACCGGTTTTACGGCAACCTCTTTACAACCCAACAGTGGTGCACAGGGAGAGTATACCGGGTTGCTGGCCATCAGTGCCTACCATGCAGATAGAAAAGAAACACACCGTAACATTATTTTAATTCCTATTTCGGCACATGGCACCAACCCTGCAAGTGCAGTAATGGCGGGCTTTAAAGTAGTGGTTACTAAATGCGATGAGGCAGGGAATATAGACATGGAAGACATGAGGGCCAATACAGAAAAATATAAAGATAACCTTGCCGGCCTGATGGTGACTTACCCAAGTACCCATGGCGTGTTTGAAGAAAGCATTAAAGAAATTTGTGAGCTGATACATGACAATGGCGGCTTGGTTTATATGGATGGCGCCAATATGAATGCACAGGTTGGCCTTACCTCACCCGGAAGCATAGGTGCAGATGTTTGCCACCTGAACCTTCATAAAACTTTTGCCATACCACATGGCGGCGGTGGGCCAGGTATGGGACCAATTTGTGTAAATGAAAAACTTGCTCCGTATTTACCGGGTCATATTATTTTAGAAAATGGCGCTAAGGAAATACATGCCGTAAGTGCTGCACCTTATGGCAGCGCCAGTATTTTATTGATCAGTTATGCTTATATAAAATTACTTGGACCTGGCGGGCTAAAACAAAGTACAGAATACGCAATCCTGAATGCAAACTACATGAAGACAAAATTGCAGAACGATTACAAAATTTTATACACCGGTAAAAACGGAACCTGTGCTCATGAATTTATTGTAGATCTTCGGCCTTTTAAACAAAGTGCCGGCATTGAGGCAGAAGATGTAGCCAAGCGTTTAATGGATTATAATTTTCATGCCCCCACCCTTAGCTTTCCGGTAGCAGGTACTATTATGATAGAGCCAACAGAGAGTGAAGATAAAGCAGAGCTGGATAGATTTTGCGATGCCATGTTAAGTATCCGCAAAGAAATAAAAGCCGTAGAAGATGGGAATGCAGACAAAACTGACAATCCATTGAAACATGCACCCCACACCCAGTTTGTAATTACCGCTGATGTTTGGAGCCATGCTTATAGCAGGCAACAGGCCGCATATCCATTGGAATATGTAAAAGACAATAAATTCTGGCCGAGTGTGAGCCGTGTAAATAATACTTATGGGGATAGAAACCTTATTTGTACTTGTGAGCCTACGAGTGCGTATGCGGAAGCAGAATAAGCAATAAGTTTTTTAGCCTGCAAACTCGCAGGCTTTTTTTATGCTTTTACTTTTAACAGCTTTTTCATTTCTCTGGCACGGTATTTTGAATTATATAATGAACATTAAAATGCTATATTATGAAAAAGTTAACTACTATTTTTTTAAGTGGTTTATTACTCAATGTATTATTTGTTACCGGCACCAATGCCCAAACATTAGGGGAAAGAGTTTCGGCCATGCACAATAATCATGGTAATAATTCCAGCTCAAAAAACAGGGATTACAATACTAAAAGAAATGACAGAGACCATGCAGAATGGAATCATAGAGGTCAGCACAGGAGAAGCTATAACACACATCCGGGAGCCCGGGGAAAGCACAAAGGCTGGTTTAAGCATGATAATGGCAAACACAAAGGCTGGTATAAAAATAATAAAGGCTACGCAAGAAAGCATGACTAAAAAAATCCCCGGACAAAACCGGAAATTTTTTAAATTTTGTAACAGACCGCATTAATGTTCATACCGGCTCCAACAGAGGCAAATAATACCACATCTCCCGGTGAAACCTGGTGTTCAGGCATTTTGTTTTTTCTTACCATATCAAATAAAGTAGGC
>JBDUCK010000142.1:0-8419 GCA_040003485.1 Ferruginibacter sp.
ATGCCGGTTGTTTTACCAAGAATAACAATGGAAACATTACTTACCGGGCTTTCATTTTCATCAACAATATGGCCGCTAACGGTGGCAGTTTTATTTTGCGCTGTGGCGGTAAGGGTAAAAAGGCTTATCAGTAAAGCAGTCAGCAGTCTCATTTTATGAAGGTAATAAAAATTATGAGTTATGAATTATGTACTGTCAATTTCTAAAAAGTGATGAAGGAAGAATTTCAGAAGCCAGGCTTCCTTTTTCAATCTGCTGCGGGCCCGCTATCCGCTATACCATCGCCACCTGCCTGGCTGGCGCCGCAGGTACGGCTTCGGTGCCGCTGCTATCGGGGCTAAAAATTAAGCCATGTAATTCCATAGCAAAATTTACAGCGGCAGTTTTTTCACTAAGCAAAACTGTAAAATGCTTTGTCGGAGGGAATTTATTTATTCAATGTGTTTACATTATATCTGTATATTCCATTTTTAAAATCCATAATAAATATTAATTTGTAAAAAAAATTATGACACCCGATAGCGTCTTTCAAATCTGCAGTACTATAGCTATAATTGGTTGGCTTATCCTCATCATAGCAAGTCCGTTTTGGGCTGATACAAATAAATTAATAATTGGTGTAGTGGTTACTTTATTTGCCATTGTATATTCCTGGCTTATCAGCAAGGGTTTTCGTGCAGGTGATTTTGAAAAGTTTGGCAGCCTGGACGGAGTGATGCAGTTGTTTACCAATAAAACGACTGTAACAGCAGGTTGGATACACTACCTGGCTTTTGACCTTATGACCGGAACCTGGATAACAAAGAACGCCAAACAGCACGGCATCAACCATTGGATCATTATTCCTTGTTTGCTTTTTACATTCATGCTGGGGCCAATTGGGTTACTGCTTTATTTTCTTATCCGCTGCGTTATAACCAGGAAATATTTTGCTGATAATTATTAAACTCATTTTAGATGACCCAGTTTTTCACTGAACTTAAATATCGTAATAAAGTGCTTTATTGGTTTGGCATGATCTGCCTGCTCAGCACCGGGGCCTGCGTAGTTATGCTCTTTGTGTCTGATGGACGGGTGTTGGGTATAAATGCCTGGTTTAAACCGATGAAATTTTTTTTATCGTCGGCAATTTTTTCAATCACTATGGGGTGGCTGTTGTTTTATTTACAGGAAGAAAAAAAAGTAAAACTGTATAATTGGGTAGTGGTTACCGTTTTGGCATTTGAACTTATTTATATTTCACTACAGGCAGCCAAAGGCGAACTATCACATTTTAATATTACTTCCCCCATAAAAGGCATAATGTTCAGCTTAATGGGTATTGCCATTTCTATCATGACCTTTTGGACCGGATATTTTGCCTTCCTTTTTTGTAAAAAAAACTTTCCTGAATTACCTATTGCTTATGTTTGGGGCATACGCATGGGATTAATACTCTTTGTTGTATTTGCCTTTACAGGTTTCATTATGGCGGCAAAGCTCAGCCATACTGTGGGCGGTTCGATGGACGTGTCAAGGGGTCTTCCTGTTTTAAACTGGAGCAGGCAATATGGTGACTTAAGAGTTGGGCATTTCTTTGGTATGCATGCCCTGCAACTATTACCATTGGCCGGGTTTTACATTAGCAAAACAAAATCATCCATACTGTTTATCGGTATTATTTACGCCGTACTGGTAACAGCAACCCTGGTGCAGGCCTTAAATGGTAAGCCACTCATTAATGTATGATAATAACTAAAAATTATTGTACCAGGCTATCGATAAATGGAATATTCCAAAAAGGCATATATTCTTTCCAGCCAAAAAAGAATGAAAAGAAAACATGAATAAACGGTGCCGATAAAAAACTCAGGATCAAATACAATATTGTTTTTCGACTATTTAATTTTAAGCTGATAGGTGGCAATAAGACGGTTACGATCATCGGCACAGGATAGTATATCCACCAGGGTAAGCCAGCCGTAGCACCATATTTGCCAAAGAACATTCCTACCACCACGACAATAAGCGCCAGGAAAAATATCCGTGTACGTTTAAGTGCAAATTCTTTTTGTTTTAAGAGCAAGCTTATTATTAAAATAAAAAGCAGGAATGAGAAAGCCATCATTATGAGGAAATGCCAGAACGGATTCATAAAGTTTGATGGTTGAATTATTTTGTGATGATGAATTTGCCAGGTCACTTTTAAAAAGAAAAATTTATAAATGATTATAGAAATAAAAATTTTTCTTGTGTTTTTATCAATCTGGTTCAGTGATTACCTGTCAGAATTTAAATGCATATGAATGCCTTAAGTACTTAAATTATATGCATGTTACTTCAACCAAAATGTTTGCGTTTGTACATCCCTGGAATTGCCTCCTATCATAGCTTTAAACTCTCCGGGCTCTGCTATTATTTTTAAATTACTGTCGTAGAATTTCAGCTCATCCACAGATATGATAAAATTTATTTTTTTACTTTCACCTGCTTTTAAAAATATTTTTTGAAATCCCTTTAATTCTTTTACCGGTCTTACAACGGAGCCTACCATATCCCGGATGTACAACTGTACTGTTTCTTCGCCATTATATTTCCCGGTATTTGAAACAGCGATTGATGCGGTAATTTTCCCTGATCTTGTGAGAGATGTATCACTCAGAGTGATCTTACTGTACGAAAAAGTTGTATAACTTAAGCCGTAGCCAAAAGAAAATTCAGGGCTGTTTGGCAGATCAATATAAGCAGAAACATAATTGAGATCACTGTCATTGGCTGCAGGCCTGCCGGTATTGTAATGGTTATAATAAATCGGAATTTGTCCTTCTGTTCGGGGGAAGCTCATTGGTAATTTTGCAGAAGGATTATAGTCGCCAAATAAAACATCAGCCATTGCATCACCGGCTTTTGTACCTAACCACCAGCAATAAACAATAGCAGGAATATGATCGGCTGTCCAGTTAAATATTAAAGGGCGCCCAGCATTTACCAACACAATTATCGGCTTACCCGTTGCATGTATTGCTTTTACCAATTGTTCCTGCACACCCGTAAACCCGATGCTACTGCGGCTTTTAGCTTCGCCACTCATATCAGGGGCCTCTCCAACACTCATGATAACTACTTCTGCATTTTCAGCTGCCTGCATTGCTTCTGCAAAGCCTGAAGTAACGGTATCATTTATATTGCATCCTTTTGCATAAAACAATTCTGTAGCGGCGCTCACCTTATTTTTTATACCGTCGTATAAGGTCACCACCCTTGCACTATCATCCGCCCATTGATAACTCCAGAAACCTAAATTGGCTGAAATATTTTTTACAAAGGGACCGATAAGTGCAATTGATTTTATTTGTTTAGACAAGGGTAACAATTGATTGTTATTTTTCAAAAGCACCATACTTTTTTGGGCCATAAATTTTTCTGCCAGCAAATTCTCGGAATTATTAAATTGCTGTTTTTCTCTTTCGGCATCACAGAATTTAAAGGGATCATCAAACAATCCCAACTCAAATTTCTTTTTAAGAATTCTTTTTACTCCATCATCTATTATTGAAACAGCCACCTTTTTTTCTTTCACCAGGCTTGCCATATTTTTTATATAACTGCGGCTTTCCATATCCATATCACTGCCTGCTGTAACAGCAGTAAGAGCAGCTTCGTAATTATTCTTTACAAATCCGTGATTGATCATTTCTCCAACGCTGCCCCAATCACTAACTACAAAACCTTTAAAATTCCATTGGCCTTTAAGTATCTCTCTCTGTAAATATTTATTTGCAGTTGCCGGTATACCATTCAGGTCGTTGAAGGAATTCATAAAAGTAGCTACACCTGCATCTACGGCGGCTTTAAAAGGCGGCAAATAAACTTCATTCAACTGCCGAAGGCTCATATCCACGGAATTATAATCTCTTCCACCAACGCCTGCACCATAGGCAGCAAAATGTTTAGCACATGCCATTACCGCATTTGTATTACCTAATCCATTTCCCTGGAAACCCTTTACTCTTGCTTTTGCAATCAGGCTTCCCAAATAAGTGTCTTCACCTGCACCTTCCATAACTCTTCCCCATCTTGGGTCACGGGCAATATCTACCATGGGTGCAAAAGTCCAGTGAATTCCTGCGGCGGCGGCTTCTGTGGCTGCTATCCGGGCGCTTAGTTCCATTGCCGGCAGATCCCAACTTGCTGCTTCACCTAATGGTATGGGGAAAATAGTTCTATAGCCATGAATTACATCCTGTGCAAATAATAACGGGATCTTAAGCCTGGACTGCATGGCAATTTCCTGTAAGGCCCTGGTGTGTTGCACGCCCGTTACGTTAAGCATAGAGCCAACTTTCCCCTCCTTAATCTGGCTTTGTTTATCGCCATCCTTGGTTATAGGACCAGTAGCATCCCAATCGCCATTGTATTGATTCATCTGGCCAATCTTTTCATCAAGGGTCATAAGTTTTAAAACCGAATCAACTTTCTGGTCAATCGTTTTATGCTGCGCAAACAATACAGAGGTGATTAATAAACTTATGCATAAGAAGGCGTATTTCATTTTTATAACTTTAGTTTGGGTGAGCATTGTTAAAGTGGTATGTCTATAATTTTTTTATCAAAATAGTTATATAAATATATTAAGCCCAGGACGTTTCGCCTTTTTTATAATCAATGCATCCTTCATATTTTCCCGGCACCGGGATATAACGCAGTACCTGGGAAGCACCAGGTTTAGAGGTAAAGAAACCTAACAATGTTAACTGCTTCATTAGTGTAAAATAGTGTGGCACTTTTTCTTTATCAATATTTGTATTGATATATTTTTTTGCTTCATTGTCAAGCAGGGTAAGCATTTCCTGTTTTTGCGATACACTTATTTTTATAAAACCTGCATCATATTTTTTAATAGCAGCTTCATTTAATGTAGTGATACCCTCTTTTAATATGTTGCGGTTTACGTCATCATAACAGTCGGTAGTATACAAAGCAATAAAATTTCCTGTGGCTGCGTCTTTAGCACCGGGCGTATTTGTTTTGGGTATAATTGTTTCGGCTACTTCATCTAAAAAGACAATATCATTTTCACTAAAAAAATTATTATCAGTTTTATTTTTGCAGCCGGCTAAAAAAAGATCGGCGCCAATAACAGAGCTGCCTGTTAATACAGCAATTATTTTTATCAGTTCTCTTCTTTGCATAATGAATAATTTTTTATCAGAGATTACCTTTTTTTATTTCTTCTACCGCAAAATTTACAGCCCTCGCTGTTAGTGCCATATACAATATTGACGGGCTTTGATTGCCGGTGCTTGCCATGCAGGCACCATCAGTTACAAATACATTTTTGCATTGATGCAGTTGGTTCCATTCATTCAACAAAGAGGTTTTTGGATCATGCCCCATTCTTACGCCTCCCATTTCATGAATGTCTAGCCCTGGCGGTTGCCTGTTTTCGTTTGTAATTATATTTGTTGCGCCCGCTGCTTCCAGCATGGCTTTGCCTTGTTGCAAAAAATCCTTAACCATTTTATCATCATTGTCATCATAGTCTACAGAGGTAATCAGTAATGGAATTCCCCATTGATCTTTTTTATCTTTACTAAGCCTGACATGGTTGGTTTCTTTAGGTATCGTTTCGCCCTGCATGTACATGTAAGCGCCCCATTTGCCGGGCTGGCTGATGGCTTCTTTAAATTGTGCACCAATGGTTTCAGTTAGGTTTTTGTCGCTTAATTTTTCTCTGTAAGCTCCTGAAAAAATTACGTATCCACCTACAAAATCTGTATCCTGTTTATGTACATTCCTAAAATTAGGGATAATGCATTCTGCGGGTTTGGATACCTTATAATATTTATCTTCATGGCCTTCAAATTCGCCACTCATGCCCGCCCGGTAATTATGAAAACAAATATATTTTCCGAGTATTCCATTATCATTGCCAAGCCCGTTGGGAAAACGGGAGGAGACAGAATTTAGTAAAATAAGATTTGTATTAAGTGCAGATGCGTTTACAAAAATGATTCTGGAAAAATAGTCTATCGATTCTTTTGTACTGGCATCAATTATTTTTATCCCGATAGCTCTTTCTTTTTTTTCATCATAAATAATAGAATGCACAACAGAATACGGCCTTATTGTGAGGTTGCCTGTTTTTTTTGCCCAGGGCAACGTAGAAGTAACAGAGCTAAAATATCCTCCAAACGGGCAACCCCGCATGCAGAGATTCCTGTTTAGACATTGCCCACGGCCCTGGTCTTTATGTATTTGCAGAGGCTCGGTAATGTGAGCCCAGCGGCCCGAGACGTAATGCCTGCTAAATTTTTCGGCCAATGTTTTTCTTAAATGCTGCTCTACACAATTTAATTCATAAGCAGGCAAAAATTCACCATCAGGCATGGTATCAATATTTTCTTTACTGCCACACACGCCAATAAATTTTTCAACATGGCTATACCATGGCGCTATTTCATCATAGCCAATAGGCCACTCAATGCCATACCCATACCGGTTTGGAGCTGTAAAATCCGTAGGTGCCCACCTGGCACAGGCCCGGCCCCAGGTAAGAGATTTACCACCAACCTGGTAACCTCTTATCCATTCAAATGGTTTCTCCTGTATATAAGGATGGTCCGCATCCTTCACAAAAAAATGGGCGGTAGATTCATCAAAGCCTGCAGCTTTGGAAATAAAAGGATTTTTTTCATAAAAATCTTTGGTCATGGAGCCCCGGTATTTGAATTCCCATGGCGCTTTATTCATGGTAGGATAATCTTTCAGGTGTTCAATATTTCTCCCACGCTCCAGCACCAATGTCTTCAGGCCTTTTTCACATAATTCCTTAGCAGCCCATCCGCCGCTGATTCCCGAACCAATAACTATTGCATCAAAATTATTAGCTGCCATAAATTTTTTTATTTACAATTTTCCTGAAGCGAAAAAAAATATTTATTTTGCCGGCAACATGCTTCTGAATTTTTTTTCTGTTGCTTTATCATTACCCTTTTATCCATGCTGTTTTAAAACCAAGTTTTGATAGACCATTTTGTATCTCCGGAATTTTCATGAATAATTTCCAGATCAGCCCGGTTCTGTAATTTTCTATCATCACTACAATAGGACCCTGATCAATAGCCAGGTGCGTTTTTGCATACCAGTTTTTTTCTTCACTAAATCCATCTGCAAAGCCGTATGGCCCCCATATTTTATTTCCCAGGTCATAATAAAAATGCCTTAGCGCCTGCATAGAATATTCTGGTGTGTAAGGGAAAGAAGATAGGGCTGCCGTAGGCTGAATAACGCTCAAATCTACCTCAGGACAATGGGCGACATATCCTTTGTAACTATCACCAGCCGTAAGCCCCCAGCAATTTTCACCGTATCCTTTAAAGTGTTTTGGATTCTCAATACAGTAAGCCCTGTTTATTAAAGTATGGTTTTTTACCTGCCTGGTATAATCAATTCCTTTATCATCCATTAGTCCGTTTGGGTCGATGCCCATAAATGTATATTGCTCAAAAAATAAAGGGCCACCTTTTTCAAAATTGCCAAGTGGAAGCTGGATGCCATAATACGATTTGCCATTTTTCCAGCCGCTACTTTTTACCCACGAATTTTCATATAGCTCTTTTGAGATTGGATGACTCGATGATGCTGCGGCAATAATATAAGTGATCAATGCTTCATCATAACCATAAACCGGGAAGTTCATCTGGAAATCATTGGCAGGGCTCCAATGCCAGTATAAAAACTTATTGTCGTTATTGCTATGCCAATTCCAGTTAGCGGCATTCCAAAGCTGGCTAACTCTTTTTGCAAAATATTTTTCCTGGATTGTGTTGCCATTAAAATATTCTTTGGCGGTAAGTAATCCCATTATTAAGTAAGATGTTTCAACAATATCGGCGCCATCATCAATCCGGCCAAACGGAATTGTTTTACCCGTTGTTCCATTCATAAAATGTGGAAAAATGCCGTGATAGCAATCTGCTTTCATTAAAAAATCTGTTATTTTTATCAGTCTCTTTATTGCAGTATCTTTTCCTATCCAACCCCGGTTTACCGCCACAATTGTAGACATGATACCGAAACCTGTTCCTCCAATGGCACAGGCTTCTGGGCCAAATGTTCCTTTACTTAAATTAGGTTCATCATAAGCTTCATCAATGTAATCCCAATAATAATTTGCCTTAACTGTATTATCTCTTTCCCTTGCCAGGCCGCTTACGGGATGTGCGTAATGCCAGAAATACCTGAAAGTCTGCCGCTGTACAACTTCCAGCAATGCTGAATCGGAAAGGTTTTTTATAACACCTACAGGATTTACATTGTTGGGATAACCATCTTTAAAATTTATATTTTGGGCATGAGAAAAATGATGGCTGATAAAACTGCAAACAAAAAATAAAAATATTTTTTTCACCTGATTTTCTTTACAGTTATCAAAATT
>JBDUCK010000143.1:0-8402 GCA_040003485.1 Ferruginibacter sp.
AGGAAATTATTTGCACAGATACACATTACATCATCAGTGCATTGCAGGGAAATGCAGGCGCAGGCGGTGTTCCATTAGCACTGGCCGCTGATAAAGTGTTGGCACAAAAAAATATTGTTTTTAACCCGCATACCAGAAATATGGGTTTATACGGCTCCGAATACTGGACCTATTTATTACCAAAAAGAATTGGTACGCAAAGAGCAAATCTTTTCACCGAACAATGCCTTCCCTGGGGAACCGATATAGCACTGGAAGTAAAATTGATTGATAATTGTTTAACTGAAGAAACGGCGGAAGCATTTTATAAAGAAGTAAAATCCATTGCAGAAGAAGTTGCCGGGCTTTCTTATTTCTCTCAATTATTAACAGCAAAGAAATTTAAACGTAACAGGGATGAAAGTTATAAACCATTACAACAATACCGGGATGAAGAATTGGAAAAAATGCATAAAAACTTTTTTGATGATGACATGGGTTATGATTACAAACGGTTTTGTTTTGTGCATAAAATAAATCCCGGCGAAAAAGCAAATGGCATTGCAGATAAAGACCTTTTTAGTGAGCGGAGAAAAATATGGCGCAGAAGAAAACTGGAGAAATTGTTTTATGAGGTATAGTTATGCAAAAAATTAATTCATCATTTATAATTCATCATTCATGACTCTTTCCTGTCCCATGCCCAAACTTGATTTCGACATCATCACACTCGGCCACGGCAGTGGCGGTACTTTAACAAGTCAGTTGCTGGATACCGGGGTGTTTGAATTATTAGCAAATGATTTACTCAATAAAAAACATGACGGTGCCATATTTAATTTGAATGGCAAAGTGGCAATGAGTACAGACTCTTATGTAGTGTCTCCCATATTTTTTGAAGGTGGTAATATTGGTGACCTAGCGATTAACGGAACAGTAAATGATTTGGCCATGTGCGGCGCTGCTACCAAATATTTATCACTTGGCTTTATATTGGAAGAGGGGTTAAAGATGACAGAGTTTTGGGAAATATTAGTAAGCATAAAAACAGCCTGTGAAGCGGCTGGTGTACAAATAGTAACAGGTGATACAAAAGTTGTTGAACGGGGGAAAGGCGATAAAATTTTCATCAACACCACCGGTATTGGCGAAGTGCATGCCAAAGCAAACATTGATCTTGACAATATAAAAGCTGGAGATAAAATTATTTTAAGCGGTCCATTGGCAAGGCATGGCATTACCATTATGAGCCATCGCCAGGGACTGCAATTTGAAACAACCATTGCAAGTGATACCCGGCCATTAAATAAAATAGTGTTGGAATTATTAAATGAATTTGGCGAAAACATTCATTTGCTCCGTGACCCTACAAGAGGCGGACTGGCAACCGTACTAAATGAAATTGCACAGGATGCAAAACTTGGTATTGATATTTTGCAGAAAAATATTCCGGTAGAAGAAGAAGTGTATGGGGCCTGTGAAATGCTGGGGCTTGATCCATTGTATGTTGCCAATGAAGGATTATTTGTAGCTGTTGTTGATGCTGGTATAGCTGATAATTTTTTATTACAATTGAAACTATGGGAGCATGGAGCACAGGCAAGTATTGTTGGCGAAGTAACAACCGAACACGTAAAACAGGTTTTAATGAAAAGCAATATTGGTGGGCGACGGGTGGTGAATATGCTGGCGGGTGAGCAATTACCTAGGATATGCTAAAGTAAATATGAATGATGAAATATGAGTTATGAAATGCTTTAACGCTATCAGCCTTATTTCATATTTGATATTTCATATTTTATATTAAAAAAAATGACTGAAGTAATAAACATCAGAGACAAAAATCATGGCCTGGTTCCTGAAACCAAAACCCAATTATTTTTTTATGGTGATGAAGGCAATCCTTTTTTAGCACCACGTGGTGCGCATACGGTTGATGGAAAATTAATTGTTGTAGATACTGCACAAAACAGAATTTTTATCTGGAATAAAATGCCAACAACATCTTATCAAAAACCGAATGTGGTATTGGGACAATTAAAATCAACAGATACCCAGAGAAATTCGGGCGGTGAAGTTGATGCATCTTCTTTGCTTTATCCATCAGGTGTGTGGAGTGACGGCGATAAATTAATTGTGGCGGATGCATGGAACCACCGTGTGTTGATATGGAATAGCTTTCCAACAGAAAACGGGCAACCAGCCGATGTGGTAGTTGGCCAGCCAACGATGCAAAATAATTTACCAAATGTTGAAGGTGTAGGAACAAAAGCATCTGCTAAAAATTTATACTGGCCTTATGGTGTATGGAGTGATGGCGAACATTTATGGATTGCAGATACCGGCAATAGAAGGGTTTTATTCTATGAAACAATTCCTGCAGAAAATTATACGGCTGCCGCTAAAGTAGTAGGCAAGAATAATTTTGAAGAAAAAGATTACGAAAGCGAAAATGCTGTATGGCCTTACTCGGTAAAGATTTCGGCAGATGGTGTGCTGGCCATAACTGATACACAATATTACCGGGTGTTGATCTGGAATAATTGGAAAGATGCATTTACAAAAACTGCAGATGCAATTATTGGTCAGCCTGATTTAGAAAGTTGTGGGCAAAATCAATATCGCTTAAAACCACAGGCCAACACCTTAAACTGGTGTTATGATATGTTTATGCATAACGGAAGTTTATGGTTAGCTGATACCGGTAATAGCCGTGTTTTATTTTTTAAAACTATTCCAACAAAAAATAATCAACCGGCAGATGAACAGTTTGGCAACATTAATTTTGAAACAATAGGTGAGCATCTTGAAGTAGGCATAGATAACAGTGAAAGATTGTACTGGCCTTTTGCAATCACAATGGCGGATAATAATTTAATTGTAGCAGATACCGGCAATCATAGAATAGTCTTTTACAAAATATGAAATATGAATTATGATTTATGAATAATACAACTTTCCTAACTCATATTCCATCATTCATATTTCATCATTCATATTTAAAAATCATGTTTACTTTTCCACTTTTGCTCACTATTTATGCTGGCTTTACCCATGCATTTGAAGCTGACCATTTGCTGGCGGTAAGTAACATTGTAACCACAAGGACAAAATTAAAGCTTGCTATAAAAGATGGTTTATTCTGGGGACTTGGGCATACCTCTACTATTTTTTTTATTGGCATACTAATGATCCTTTTTAAAGCTGGAATTTCAGCACAGTACTTTCATTATTTTGAAGCAACAGTTGGTGTTATGTTAATAGCCCTGGCTATTTACAGGTTGACAAAATTTTTCCGCATTAAAAAAGTTGTCATTCATACACATGGCCACGGGCATGCAGGAGAAGAGCATAAACATTTACACCTTCATGTTGGCAAAGAGCAGCAACACCAGCATGCTCATTCACTGGCTTATGGCGTAGGGCTGGTTCATGGTCTTGCCGGCAGTGGTGCATTAATTGTTATTGTAATGTCGCAGATGAAAGGGCCATTAGATGGACTGACGTATCTCGTAATATTTGGTCTTGGCTGTATTGCCGGTATGATGCTGGCTTCAGGGCTATTCAGTATTCCTTTTTCCAAAAAACTAATGCTGAAAAGAAACTTACAGATCTTTTTAATTACTACTTCGGCTGTTCTTTGCTTGTTGTACGGTGGTAAAGTTATTTATGAAAACCTTATTTTGTAAATATGAAATATGAATGATGAAATAGTAAATAGCAAATTATTTCATAACTCAAATTTCATAACTCATATCTTATCATTCATATTTTTTTTATGACAGCTTTAGAAATATTACTGGATGCATTAAAAGTTTACGAAATTGAAGTGATAGCTATAGAAGGAAGCCATGTGAAACTGCAAAATAATTATGAAGTAGAAGTAGAAAAAAATAAATTATACAAGCTTATTGATGATGGATATATTGTTGCTCCCTTCAGCGACCTGAATGATCTGTGCAGGTTTATATTAAATAATTAGACATAAAAGTTGCGGCTTTTCTATATTAAATACTTCAGTATTTGTACTACCTTATATTTTAAGTTTTAATCTGAATTTCCCGAACTATTGTTATCAATACCTGAATTTTTGTTCTTTATGTATCGTGTTTTTACGTGCCTGCTAAACGTAACTCTCCTGATTTTTTATGTCTAATCTACTTACCACCCCGTAATTACTCCATGGCAAAAAAAGAGCAATACCGCTCTTGCCCGCCAACAGTTACTAACGCATCTTTGTATCAGAAGTTGATTGGTATAGATTAAATATCAATCATTATCCAAAATCCTGATAAAGCCAAAAAAGAGTTTTCCAATATCCTGAAACTCGAAAGACGAAAAACCGTTAAAATTCAATATCAGTCAACTTCTACTTTTTTAAAACAAAATATTTAAAAATCATAATTTCCCGGTGAAGAACCAAACTAAAAACCAATATCTCTGCTTATGCTTTAAAAAGCGATGATAGCAAATCAAAATCTAAATCCTGTTAAAGACTAAAAAAACCAATTTCCTGCTTATGCCGTAAAAAGCGATGATAGCAAAACCACAGATCTAATTCCTAAGAAGACCAACAAAACCATTATCCAAGAAGCCTATGCTGCTAACCACAGCGACAATGGCGAAAGACCCGGAACTGAAACCAGGATAACTTATTTTTACTATATGAGCCCCCTCAGAAAGTAGAAAACATTCCTGAAAAACCGACAGTGTAAAAGTTGGTTTAAAAAATTGACTTCCACAGCTTCTTTGCTTTTGCAAATTCCTGTGGAAGTTTTTTATTTTTACGGCTTTCGTATTTTTGCCAAATGATTTTAAAGAAAGCAGGCGATCTTAATACTAAGCCATTCCGTATAATTTCTTTGGTGCCTTCACAAACTGAGCTGCTCCATTATCTCGGCCTGCAGGATGAAACTATTGGCATCACTAAGTTTTGCATTCACCCGGCAGAATGGTTTAGTACGAAGATTAGAATTGGCGGCACTAAGAAGCTTAATATAGAAAAAATCATTTCCCTCAATCCTGATCTTATCATCGCTAATAAAGAAGAGAATTTAAAAAGAGAGATAGAGGCCCTGGCTAAAAATTTTAATATATGGGTTACGGAGATTAACAATTTTGAAGATGCCTTAACCATGATAGGTGACGTTGGAACATTGACTGCCAAAGAACAAAAAGCTGCAATACTTATTGCCGGGATAAAGAAGCAATTCACGTTATTTAAAAAAAACCTTCCCCCTAAAAAAACTGCTTATCTTATCTGGAAAGATCCTTACATGACGGTTGGTGGCGATACTTTTATCAGCAACATGCTGCAGCTTGCAGGGTTTAAAAATGTATTTGGAGAAAGATTGCGATACCCACAAATAACAATAGATGAATTGCAGCAATCAGCCTGTGAACTTTTATTTCTTTCTTCTGAGCCCTACCCTTTCTCTCAAAAACATCTTGATGAATTAAAGACACATTTGCCAGCTGTAAAAATAGTTTTGGTAGATGGTGAAATGTTTAGCTGGTATGGCAGCAGACTGCTAAAAGTGCCCGAATATTTTAATAAATTAACTTCAACAATTAATGCGACGAAATAATTAATGGCATTTTTAAGATACATGTTAAGGGAGAAAAAGGCTATTTTTAAAACCATGAATTTTGCAAAAATGGCTTTAAATCATAACAAAAAAACCGTTTCAAATAACAATTGGGTAAAAAACTTTTTAACTTACTTTTGCAAACAGCAATAAACTCAATTTTTATTCATTATTATCAACCCCAAAAAAAGCTATGGCTAAATACAGTGCCGGTGTACTTCACGGAAAAGAACTGGAAGCATTATACAACGATGCAAAAGACAATCAATTTGCACTACCTGCCGTAAATACCATTGGCACCAATACTATTAATGCCGCTTTAGAAACTGCCGCTAAGGTAAATTCGCCCATTATCATTCAATTTAGTAACGGTGGTGCACAATTCATTGCAGGCAAGGGCATGCCAAATGACAAATTGCAGGCAAATATCTCTGGCGGCATTTCGGGTGCATTGCATATTCATAATGTTGCAAAATATTATGGCGTTCCGGTCGTATTACATACCGATCATGCCTCAAAAAAGTGGTTGCCATGGATTAGTGGGTTGATAGATGCCGGCGAACAATTTTATAAAGAAAAAGGGCAGCCTTTGTTCAGTTCACACATGCTTGATCTTTCTGAAGAGCCTATAGAAGAAAACATTGCCACCTCTGTAGAATTTTATAAAAGGATGGCGCCATTAGGCATGAGCATAGAAATAGAGTTGGGCGTAACGGGTGGCGAAGAAGATGGTGTGGATAACAGTGATGTAGAAAATGATAAATTATATACTCAGCCCGAGCATGTAGCTTATTCATTTACTGAGTTGAGTAAAGTAGGTAAATTATTTACCATTGCTGCTGCTTTCGGAAATGTACATGGCGTGTACAAACCAGGCAATGTAGAGTTACGTCCCGAAATTTTGAACAACAGCCAGGTGTATATTCAAAAAGAATTAAAGACTGGCCCTAAGCCTGTATTTTTTGTATTTCATGGCGGCAGCGGCAGTCCTCAGAATCAAATCAGGGAAGCTATTGGATACGGTGCTATTAAAATGAACCTTGATACCGATCTTCAATGGGCTTTTTGGGAAGGCATACTGGAAAATTATAAAAAAGATGAAGGCTACCTGCAGGCACAGCTTGGTAATCCGGATGGTGCAGATAAACCTAATAAAAAGTATTACGACCCAAGGGTATGGCTTAGAAAAGGAGAAGAATCTTTTGTAAAAAGACTAGAAGTTTGTTTTGATGATCTGAATTGCCTCAACCGCAATGCGTAAGTAAAAGCTAATTTTATTTTATTAAACTTTATCATGATTCAAGACGAAGATTTTGACGCAAACCTTGCTGGTGAAGATGGCGTTTCTGAAGAAACAAAAGCAAGTTGGTTTAAGCGGATAAAAAAAGGAATACTTACTTCCACCAAAGATAAAAAAGATGCACCCGAAGGGCTTTGGTCTAAATGCCCGAATTGTAAATATACTCTTACGATCTCTGAGCTTGCTGAAAATAAATTTGTCTGTCCAAAATGTGATTACCATCACCGCATCGGGAGCAGTGAATATTTTGAAATTATATTTGACAATGATGAATACACAGAGCTTTTTGCTAACATCAAATCCAAGGATTTCCTGGGGTTTGTTGATTTAAAACCGTATAAAGACAGGCTTCGGGATACCTATGCCAAAACAGATATACACGATTCTATAACTGTGGCGCATGGTAAGGTTAATAATAATGACTTGGTAATAGCCTGCATGGATTTTGAATTTATTGGTGGTAGCCTGGGCAGTGTAATGGGCGAAAAAATAAGCCGTGCCTGCGATTATTGTATAGCTCATAAAGTGGCCTTTATGATCATAAATAAAAGTGGCGGTGCCCGTATGATGGAAAGCGCATTTTCTTTAATGCAGCTTGCCAAAACCTCTGGTAAACTTACGCAAATGAGCGAAGCTAAAATCCCCTATATTTCTCTTTGTACTGATCCCACTTTTGGCGGAACTACCGCATCGTTTGCTATGTTGGGAGATATTATTTGCGGCGAACCCGATGCCCTTATTGGGTTTGCGGGCCCCAGGGTAATTAAAGAAACTATTAAAAAAGATTTGCCACCCGGTTTTCAACGTAGCGAATTTTTACTGGAGCATGGCTTTTTAGATTTTATAATTCACCGCAAAGAATTAAAAGATAAGCTTGCCACTTTGCTGATACTTTTTAAAGGATAATAAAAAAAATTATAAAAAAATGCAATACAAAGAGAGTATTGCATTTTTCATTTTATACGATTAATTTTCTCAATAGTTAATTATATAATCTGCTTTATGAAACAGATCCCTATTCTTCTCATTGCTTTTAGGTTTTTATTGGCACCTGTTATGCTTTACCTCGGCTATTTTTATAAAACTACTTACAGGCAATTAATAGTTGTTTTACTGATTGCAGGGCTATTATCAGATATTTTTGATGGCATCATTGCCCGTAATCAAAATATTTCTACTACTACGCTTCGTCGATTAGATAGTCAGACGGATATGATTTTTTGGTTATCTGCAGGTTTTACTGCGTGGTTCATCTGGCCTGATGTAATAAGAGAAAATAATTTTGTTATTTATATTCTATTAGGAATGGAGGCGCTTTGCTATCTGGTAAGCTTTTTAAAATTTAGAAGAGAAACATGCTCTCATGCCTATCTTTCAAAATTCTGGGGACTTACATTATTGGCTGCCTTTATTGATCTTATTCTAAACGGCCATGCTGGTTTTCTTTTTTATTTTTGTCTGGTTGCCGGCATTATCTCTCACCTTGACAGGATTTTCATCACGCTTGTATTACCAAAATGGCAACATGACGTACC
>JBDUCK010000144.1:0-8387 GCA_040003485.1 Ferruginibacter sp.
AAGTTCCTGATGAAGAAACAGAATTGAGTCATGCGCTGTTAGGTGCCAAATTAGCAGAGAAATATGGAGAAAATCCCGCTGTAGTAAATGCCATTGGTGCGCACCATGATGAGATGGAAATGCAATATGTAATTTCTCCGATTATACAGGCTTGTGATGCTATCAGTGGTGCAAGGCCGGGTGCAAGAAGAGAGATAATGCAGCAATACATACAGCGTATCAAGGACCTGGAAAATCTTGCCCTCGCCTATAATGGTGTAGAAAAAGCTTATGCAATACAGGCTGGACGTGAATTGCGTGTAATTGTAGAAGCTGATAAAGTAACAGATGCTGACAGTGATAAATTAAGTTTTGAAATAGCCCAGAAAATACAGACCGAAATGACTTTTCCAGGCCAGATAAAAGTTACAGTAATAAGAGAGAAGCGGGCTATAAACATAGCGAGGTAAAGATGAAAGCAATAGAACCAGAAAAATTGTTGACTTTACCATTGCTAAATATCAATTTTTACCCTACCTTTGCCGTCCGTTAAAAAGAAATATATGAACGCAGTAGAATTCGTGCATGAGCAGTTGACAACAATACCAACGCTTCCGAAATTTAAAGCAGGTGATAACATCACCGTTAATTATAAAATTGTAGAAGGTACAAAAGAGCGTATCCAGAGTTTTAAGGGTGATGTAATTAAACGCCAGGGAACAGGTGCTACAGCTTCTTTTACAGTGCGTAAAATAAGTGATGGTGTTGGGGTAGAGCGTTTATTCCCTGTATTTTCGCCAAACATTGAGAGCATCGTTCTTAATAAAGTAGGCCGTGTTAGAAGAGCGAAGCTTTATTTCCTTAGAGAAAGAAGCGGAAAAAGTGCCCGTATTAAAGAAAAACGTATGGCAGTGGGTATAAAAACAAAAAAATCAAAAGCTTAACAGCTTGGCATTCTATATACTTAAAGCGGAAATTCTAAAATTTCCGCTTTTTATTTTATAAATAATTTGGTTTTGTAAACCATTTTATTACTTTTACGACTCATTACTCATACACCTCAGCCTCTGATTGATTTTTACCTCTAACGTTTACGGCACCCTTTTTCAACCAATTTTAAAATTATCTAACCATGAGAGGTATTGTAGGTTTATTTGTAATTATTATTTCTGTAACGCTTTTTCTTAGTTCCTGTGCAAGGGGCATAACCACTTACGAAGCTGCCAATGGAAAGGCACGGTGCGGTAGGTATATAAAGTAGCATTTTATAAGTAGTTAACCGGGAGTTAAACAATAAGTTATTTTAAACGGGCCTAATAAAGCTTACTTAAAAAATTTGTATATTTACCGCTCAATTTACAATTATGACACTCAATTCAATTTTCCTGATATCAATGCCCGGAGGCAGTGAATGGATATTAATAATACTTGTGGTCTTATTAATGTTCGGCGGTAAAAAAATTCCTGAACTAATGAGAGGAGTTGGACGTGGTATACGTGAATTCAACGATGCAAAATCTAATGTGAAAAACGAAATAGAAGAAGGGATGAAAGAGAAAGAGGTAAAGCCAGACATGCCGCAATAAAAGCGGCCAGGTTAAAATTCTTCAGCCGAAGTGTGCGACGCAACAATGTTGGGTAGTGCACTTCGGCTGATTTCATAATACCAAAATATCAACTTTGCGTATGTTTTCTTTTACGACTATTTCTTCTTACCATGCAGAATTGCAGGCCAATAATATTTCCTGTCTTCAGGCGGTGGAATATTATCTTTCCAGGATAGCAGAACAAAAACATTTGAACGCCTTTGTAGAAGTATATACGGAAGAAGCATTAAAGAGAGCCGTGCGGCTGGATAGAAAAAGAGAAAAAACTGAGCCCCTAAAAAAACTTCATGGCGTAGTAATTGCCATCAAAGATGTAATCTGCTATAAGGATCATAAGGTAACGGCATCTTCTGCTATTTTAAAAGGTTTTTCCGCTTTATATACTGCCACAGCTTTACAATATTTGCTGGATGAGGATGCAATTATAATAGGTAATTGTAATTGCGATGAGTTTGCTATGGGCAGTACTAACGAAAACTCTGTTTATGGAAAAGTATTAAATGCTTTGGATGAAACCAGAGTACCGGGCGGATCTTCCGGTGGCAGTGCTGTAGCTGTACAGGCAGATATGTGTATGCTTAGTTTGGGCAGCGATACCGGGGGGTCTGTAAGGCAGCCTGCGGATTTTTGCGGTATCATTGGCCTAAAACCCGGCTATGGGCAAATTTCAAGGTATGGACTGATCGCTTATGCGTCGTCATTTGACCAGATAGGTATTTTTGGAAAAACTATTGCAGATATTTCGCTACTGCTTTCTATCATGAGCAAACCCGATAAGCTGGACAGCACAATGCACACCGATTTATTACCTGATTTTTTTTCTACTCAGAAAACCCCAGAAAAAAAATTAAGGTTTTGCATTTTCAAACAGGTGATGGAGCACAATTCTCTTGATAAAGAAATAAAGAATAGCATTAATGAAGTAGCCGATGATTTGCATAAACAGGGCCACGTGGTTGAAAAAATAGATTTTGATTTACTGGATTATATCGTTCCTGCGTATTATGTATTGACAACCGCAGAAGCCAGCAGTAATCTTTCCCGCTATGATGGTGTAAGGTTTGGCCACAGGAGCAACAAAGCTGCAGATGGTATAGATTCTTTTTACAAACACAACCGATCCGAGGGATTTGGAATAGAAGTAAAGCGAAGAATTATGCTGGGCACATTTGTATTAAGCACCGGGTATTATGATGCATATTACCGCAAGGCTCAGCAAATAAGACGATTACTTATAAATAAAGTTGCAGAAATATTTAGCCGTTATGATGCCATCCTTATGCCTACCAGCCCCTCTACTGCAATGGAGATTGGTGAAAATGATAAAGACCCGGTTGCTACCTACCTGGCAGATATATTTACGGTATTTGCTAATCTTACCGGCATACCCGGCATATCATTACCATTATTTTTACATAATGTTAATAATATGCCTTATGGCCTCCAGGTTATGACTAATAAAAATGATGAAGTAACTTTGCTTCATATCTCTAACATGCTTATGCAGCACTATAAACCTGTAACAGCAGCAATCAGTTGATGAAAAAGTTTTTTCTTATATATCTGTTTTTTGTATTGGCACTACCTGTTTTTTCGCAGGTAGAACAAGTTGCTTCTAAGAGTGCTGCTGCTGTTCAGGATACTATATTAAAAAATGAAAAAGTAGAAGATGCTATAATAGATGAAATTGTTGTAACAAAAAAAATACCTCAAAAAGATAAGGTGCAGTATTTTAGCCAGCTCACCCGTTATGGTTTTAAAAACCTGTTTTCCAAATACGCCTATAACCCATTGTTGCCTTATTCTTCACAGGTAAACCCACAGGCAGAAAGTTATATGCAGGATTATTTAAAAGTGCATACTAACAGCCTTATAAAAATGAAAACCTGGGGTATGCCTTATTTTAATTTAATCGATAATATTTTTGCTCAATACGGGTTACCCAGGGAGTTAAAATATCTTGCTGTTATAGAAAGTAACCTTAGCACCGGTGCTACAAGCTGGGTAGGTGCAGGAGGCCCCTGGCAATTTATGACCTATACGGCAAGAGACTATGGACTTGTTGTAAACGGAGCTTATGATGAGCGCAGGGATTATTACAAAAGCACTCATGCCGCCGCCAGATACCTGCTATCATTATACCGGCAGATGCATGACTGGCTACTTGTAATTGCCGCATATAACGGCGGTCCGGGAAGGGTTTACAGTGCCATAAAAAAAAGCGGTAGTAAAAACTTCTGGGCCTTACAATATTATCTGCCTGCAGAAAGCCGCAATCACGTAAAAAAATTCATTGCCACGCATTACATTATGGAGGGAACAAATGCTAGCCCTGCGTCTGCTGCATTTAGTACGGGCTACGGCGCTGGAGCTGCAGGTATCAGTAATCCTTACGATAATAAACCTACGCTCTCTACGCAGGAAATGGAACAGGCCGAAACAGAAACCATTTCCGGAAAATATAATTCTGTAATTATCGCAAAAAATTTATCCCTTGACATTGCTTTGTTTAATCGTTACAATCCTGCGTTTGATAATATGTTGAGTGCAAACGGCCAGTACGAACTTATTTTACCGGCTGATAAAATGCAGTTATTTTTGGCTACCAAATACCAGATATTAAATGAGTGCGTACAAATGTTATTGGAGGATACAAATATCCCCGATAATAAAACAATATACCCTTCAAAATATAAAGTAAAAAAAAGGAAGGTTTAGGCTTTTAGTACATTTATTATGGCCGCTGCCTTAAGCATACATTCTTCGTACTCATCTTCTGCATTGCTGTAAAAAGTAATACCCCCACCTGCAAGAAATGATATACTCTTTTTTGCTCCATCATAAAATATACTCCTGATAACCACATTAAAATCAAAGTCGCCTACGGGTGTAATATATCCTATACTTCCAGAAAATAATCCTCTTCCTCCCACCTCATACTCCTCTATCAGTTGCATCACTCTTTTTTTAGGAGCACCCGTCATAGACCCCATGGGGAAACTTGCTTTTATAGCTCCCGTCCAATCAATATCATTCTGCAAAATCCCTGTTACTGTACTTATCATCTGGTGCACCTGCGGGAAACTATATATGCCAAAAAGTTCCTGCACCTGCACGGAACCTTCTGTACATATTTTGTTTAGGTCGTTCCTTACCAGGTCAACTACCATCACGTTCTCAGCTTTTTCTTTTGCACTGTTATGCAACTTGTTTTTATTTAACTCATCTGCAACGCTATCATTTAAATCTCTTTTACCAGTTCCCTTGATCGGTTGGGATATAATTGTACGGCCCGATTTTTTAAGGTACCGTTCCGGGCTTGCACACAAACAATATTTATCTTTTAGTTTGTATAATACTGAAAAGGGATTTGCAGAAATACGGATTAAATTACTATAAATAAAAAGCGGGTCGATGATTGCATTTTGTGCAAAAAATTGCTGGCAAAAATTTATTTCATAACAATCTCCCCGCCGGATATGGTTTTGTAATTTTAAGATTGTATCAACGTATTCATTTTTACTGATACTGTTTTTAACGTTGACATTTGTTGTTACCGTATTTATTATTTCGCCAGACTGGTTATTAATTTCAGCATAAATTCCGGCTGCAGATTGCAAAGAACTTATTACTGTAAATTTTCCATCTTTTATTTGCACAATACTTTCTGGTTCAAAAAAAAATGATAATCCAAAATCTATCAGCGGCTTATTTTTTGAATGAAGTGCCTCTACTTCATTTTTTAAATCATAACCCAAATGACCAAATAACCAACAAGGGTTTTCATTATAGAATTTTTGTAACTCACTGAAAGCTTTGCCCGGCTCAGGTTCTATGGATTTTTTACAGCCTGTTGCCAGGATACAATCAAATGAAGACGCATTAAAATTATATCCATTATTATCTAAAAAACAAAAAATGCTGAACCGGTTCGCCCAGTTCAACATTTTATTTTTAAAAATATTGTAATCTTCAATCAGAAATGTGGGAGAAATAATTTCCACTTATAAATTTAAAAATCATCATCATCATCAAAACCGGTGCCACCACCATCCATATCATCAAATAATCCAAACTCTTTAAAGTCATCATCAATTTTCAGATCATCTTCATCTGCTTTTTTGGTACCGGCTTTTTTACCTTTTGATTTCGGCACATCAAATTCATCAAAGTCTGGATCCCAGCTATCGTCTTCTGCTGGTTTTTCCCATTCGTCATCAACTTCGGGAGTATCATCGGCATTCTCGTCGTCATCATCCTCATCATCGCTTTTCTTTTTAGAAGCTTTAGCTTTTGACACAGGTTTTTTGGTTTCTTCTATATCATCTAAATCGTCATCATCTTCATCATCAACTGACTTAGATTTTGAAATATTTTTTTTAGATGTATCGCTGGCAGTAGCGGCGGATTTTTTTACAGCTGCCTTTTTTTCATTGTCAGATTTCGTTGTCATGCTTAGAGAATTAATGCTGTAAAATTTCCACGACTTTTTTGATTAGCCAAATATTTTGTCACTTTTTTTTATTATTTTTTTATGTCGGTACAATTTGCTCACGCCCCGGACCATTACTGATATATTTTACAGGTACTTTTAAATAATTATTTAGGTAATCTATGTATTTTTTCATTTGCACTGGCATAGATGGATAATCGCAAATACGGGTAATATCTGTATTCCACCCTTCAAAGCTTTTATATAGCGCTTCTATGTCCACACGATTCATCTGAAAAGGTATATAATTTTTTTCTTCTCCGTTTATTTTGTAACTGTTACACACTTTCAACTCCTGCAGGCCATCCAGGATATCAGCTTTGGTCATTACCAATTGGGTAACTCCGTTTATCATGCAGGCAAACTGCAGTGCTACAAGGTCTATCCAGCCACAACGCCGTGGACGACCGGTTGTACTCCCGAATTCATTACCGGTATTACGAAGAAAATCCCCTTTTTCATCCATCAGTTCTGTAGGAAAAGGCCCGCTGCCTACCCGGGTACAGTATGCTTTTGTAATGCCGATCACTTCTTTTATTTTTTGCGGTGCTATACCCAATCCTGAACAGACACCGGCCGATATGGTACTGCTGCTTGTCACAAATGGAAAAGTACCAAAATCTACATCAAGCATACTTCCCTGTGCTCCTTCAGCTAATACCCTTGCGCCTTTGCTGATTTTTTCATTAATAAAATATTCGCCATTTACAATTTTAAAATCTTTCAAAAATTCCAGGGCTTCAAAAAACTCATCTTCCCAATCGCTGATATCTTCCTGGAAATTAAAATTATCTAATAGCCTTTGATGTTTTAAACGAAGCTTAATGTACTGCGTGGTAAATCCTTTGTGAAGCAAGTCGCCTACACGTAAGCCATTTCGGCCGGTCTTATCCATGTAGGCGGGCCCAATTCCTTTCAAAGTACTTCCTATTTTATCATTCCCCTTACTAAGTTCACTTGCTTTGTCCAGGGCTCTGTGCGTAGGCAAAATTAAATGGGCACGTTCACTAATGTACAGGTTCTTTTTATAATCTACACCCATTTCTGCAACTGCTTTACATTCTCTTTTTAATGTAACAGCATCCAGCACTACTCCATTGCCAATAAGGTTGGTTTTATTTTCACGAAATATGCCGCTGGGAATCTGGTGCAATACAATTTTCTTATCACCTACGTATAAGGTATGCCCTGCATTGGGACCGCCCTGAAAGCGGGCTATAACATCATAATCTTTAGCAAAAAAATCTACAATTTTCCCTTTTCCTTCATCGCCCCATTGCAAACCCAGAATTACATCTACCATTATTTTTATTTTAAAATGCCCGCAAATAATTTTTGAAAAAAATAAGCGGAATAAATTTTATTAAGAACCCAATGGCGAAAATAAAGTGAAAAAAATCAACCACCTAAAATGCGAACCATTAAATAAAAAAATGCCCCGAAAAAAATTCCGGGGCATTTAAAATTATGTTTAAGTATTAAGCTACTTTAAGCATACTTAATTTACTGGTACTAAATTTACGTTCTGCATATTCCAGTGTAACTTCAAAGCTCTTTACTTTTTGGCTTGGCAGTTCATACATCGCATCTGTAAGAATACTTTCGCAGATACTGCGAAGGCCACGTGCGCCCAGTTTATATTCCAAGGCTTTTTCTACCATAAAATTGTAGACTGCGGGCTCAAACTTTAAGGTGATACCTTCAATTTCAAAGAGGCGGGTAAATTGTTTGATCAAAGCATTTTTTGGTTCGGTAAGAATGCTTCTGAGCGTTTCAGCATCTAACGGATTCAGGTAGGTGACTACCGGCAAACGGCCCAGGAGTTCGGGTATCAGACCAAAATGCTTCAGATCAACCGCATTAATAAACTGTAAAAGATTTTTTTGCTGATACTCCTGTAATTCCTTATTTACATTAAACCCAATGGCATTGGAATTTACCCGGCGGGCAATAATACGATCCATACCATTAAAAGCGCCACCGCAGATGAATAAAATATTCTGTGTATTAATCTTTATCAGCTTCTGTTCAGGATGCTTACGCCCACCTTGTGGCGGCACCAGCACTTCACTGCCTTCCAATAGTTTTAAGAGGCCTTGTTGCACCCCTTCGCCGCTAACATCCCTGGTGATGGATGGATTATCGCTCTTACGTGCAATTTTATCTATTTCATCGATATAAACAATTCCTTTTTCTGCAGCCTGTACGTCATAATTACATGCCTGCAAAAGCCGGGTAAGCATGCTTTCCACGTCTTCGCCTACATATCCTGCTTCTGTAAATACCGTGGCATCTACAATAGCAAAAGG
>JBDUCK010000145.1:0-8379 GCA_040003485.1 Ferruginibacter sp.
TTACCCAATATGGTATAAACGATACTATACTGCACCAGGCTATTGTATATAACGGCGATACACTGGAGTTTAAAACACTTGATAATGTATATTTCTATGCCCGCCTTTCCCAGGCTCAAAGCAATGCTTTGGCAAAATATAACCGGCTTAGGAATGCGGTGTATGTAACATACCCTTATGCCAGGAGGGCAGGTAGTGTAATGAATGAAATAAATTTAAGGCTAACAAATATTTTAAAAGTTGAAGACAGAAAAAAATATATCAAATCCCGGGAAACCGATCTTAAAAAAGAGTTCACCGATCCGCTAACTAATTTATCTATATACCAGGGAAAGGTTTTAATGAAATTGATAAACCGGGAAACCGGCAATAACTGCTATGAAATTATTAAAGAATACCGTGGTGGTTTTACGGCACGTTTTTACCAGACCGTAGCTTTTTTCTTTAACAGTAATTTAAAACAGCCTTATGATGCAGCAAACGATGACGCACTTATAGAAAAATTTGTAATGGAAGTACAGCGGATGTACGGCTACAGCGATTTGCATAAGCCAAAAGCCATGTAGACAATTTTTATACATTAAAAAACAAAAAATCCTTTTAAGCCTTAGTACCAGCCTCATGCCTTAAAATTGACTTTTTTAACGTACTTTGCGCTATAATTCAGCAGAGAAATATGAAGATAGATGTACTGGCTTTTGGTGTACACCCGGATGATGTGGAATTGAGTTGTGCCGGTGTATTGCTTGTTGAAAAAAATAACGGAAAAAAAACCGGGATAATAGATTTAACTGAAGGTGAATTAGGCACCAGGGGTACTGCGGCTATAAGAAAAGAGGAAGCGGCGCTGTCAGCAAAAATTTTAGGCGTAGATGTAAGGGAAAATTTGAAACTGGCAGATGGATTTTTTATGAATGATGAAGAACATCAGCGTAAAGTGATTACGGCTTTAAGAAAATACAGGCCAGAAATTATTTTGTGCAATGCCCCGGAAGACAGGCATCCCGACCATGGCAGAAGTGCAAGTCTTGTGGCTGATGCAGCTTTTTTATCCGGCCTTGTAAAAATTGAAACAACGGAAAATGGTGTAATACAGGAGCCCTGGAAGCCAACATATGTTTTACAATACATCCAGGACAGATTTTTACAACCCAATTTTGTTATAGATATATCAGCTGTTTTTGAGCAGAAACTGGAAGCTATTAAAGCCTATGCTACCCAATTTCATAATCCCGGTTTGGATGAGCCACAAACCTATATTTCTACGCCGGATTTTTTAGAAAGTATTATTTACCGATCTAAAATGCTGGGTAAAATGATAGGGGTAAAACATGCTGAAGGTTTTATATCAGAAAAAATGATAGGTATAAAAACACTGGATGCTTTAATACAAAAAACGACTTAATAAAATAAAATTATGAATGCAATACCAACCCCAAAATTTAAAAATGTACAGGGCTCCACTTTTCACCAGGAGCTTAAAAGAAGGGTAAATAATTATTTTACAGAAAACAATAAACCAAGCACAGGTAATTTTTCCCTTTATTTTAAAGCAATTTTATTTTGGGCATCGTATGTAGCTTTATATGTGCATGTCCTCTTTTTTACACCTGTTACATGGGTTGCTATTTTTGAATGTTTTGTTATGGGTGGCCTTACTGCAGCTATTGGATTTAATGTAATGCATGATGGTGGCCATGGCAGTTTCAGCGGCAGTAAATTCTGGAATAAGATGGCTGCATTTTCTGTAAACGGGTTAGGCGCCAGCGCAATAATGTGGAATAACAAACACAATATTATTCATCATACTTACACTAACATCGATGGTGTAGATGATGACATAGAAATCAAGCCCATGCTGCGGATGTGCCCTACCCAAAAAAAATATAAGATCCACCGTTTTCAACATATCTATGTTTGGTTCCTCTACACTTTATTGCTGATTATATGGGTTTTTGCTACAGATTATACCAAGTACTTCAGAAAAAAAGTAGGTACCGTGGCTATTAAAAAAATGAGCACCTTCGATCACTTTGCTTTCTGGACAGCTAAAGTAGGTTACTACTTTATGATGATTGCTTTACCAATTTACCTGGTCGGTTTTTTAGGCTGGCTTGTTGGCTTTTTAATTATAAGTATGTCTGCCGGTCTTATATTAAGCGTCGTATTTCAACTGGCGCATACGGTTGAAGAAACAGCTTTTCCTACTACCCTTGGCGATACCAATAAAATTGAAAACGAATGGGCTATTCACCAGATAGAAACCACTGCAAATTTTGCTACTAAAAATAAATTGATTTCCTGGCTGGTTGGTGGTTTAAATTTCCAGATAGAGCATCACCTTTTTCCAAAAATTTCGCATATACATTACCCCGCAATAAGCAAGATCATAAAAAATACCTGCGAAGAGTTTAATGTAAAATATATTGAGTATAAAAAAATGCGTCATGCTCTTCTTTCTCATGCCATGCATTTGAAAAAAATGGGAACTGCATAGTACCAAAGAATTTTTATTTAAAAAGCCTGTGCTGTATCTGCACAGGCTTTTTTGTAAAATATCATATTAAAGTTCCCCTTACTGATTCCCCATATGAAAATCTGAATTTGTAAATTTGCACTTTAAACAAAAATATGAACGAAGAAAAAAGCCTGAATTTTATAGAAGATATTATCGAAACAGACCTGGCAGCCGGAAAATATAGCAGCATCGCTACCCGCTTTCCTCCTGAACCGAACGGATATCTCCACATGGGGCACGCAACCGCTATATGCCTAAATTTTGGGCTTACCAAAAAGTATCCGGGTTTTACAAACCTGCGTTTTGATGATACCAATCCTGTAACGGAAGAAACAGAATATGTAGAAAGTATTAAAGAAGATATCAGGTGGCTGGGCTTTGAGTGGAAAAATGAATTGTATGCTTCTGACTATTTTGATGAGTTGTATAACTATGCTGTAACGCTTATCAATAAAGGCCTGGCGTATGTAGAGGATCTGTCTTCAGAAGAAATTGCAAAATTAAAAGGCACCCCAACTGAAGCTGGTAAAGACAGCCCCAGCCGCAACCGCAGCATTGCAGAAAATATTGAGTTATTTACCAAAATGAAAAATGGCGAATTTTCTGATGGCGGCAAAACCCTGCGGGCAAAAATTGATATGGCTCATACTAATATGCTCATGCGTGATCCTTTGATTTACCGCATAAAGCATGCGCATCATCACCGCACCGGCGATAAATGGTGCATCTACCCGATGTATGACTTTGCCCATGGCCAGAGTGATTCTATTGAGCACATCACCCACTCTATCTGTACCCTGGAATTTATTCCGCACCGGGAATTATATGACTGGTTTATAGAAAAGCTGGACATTTACCCCTCTCATCAATATGAATTTGCACGCCGCAACCTTTCCTATACGGTAATGAGTAAACGCAAATTACTGCAATTAGTAAATGAGGGTTATGTAAACGGCTGGGACGATCCCCGAATGCCTACAATCAGTGGCATGCGCCGCCGCGGCTTTACTGCACAAAGCATCCGTAAATTCTGCGATACTATCGGCATTGCTAAAAGAGAGAATATAACAGACTTTAGTTTGCTGGAATTTTGCATCAGAGAAGATTTAAATCTTACTGCCTTAAGAGTAATGGCCGTACTTGATCCGCTTAAATTAGTAATCACCAATTTGGATGAAGGCCATTCAGAGGAACTTACCAGTGAGAATGGACCGGATGAAGCGTTTGGTGCAAGGGCTGTTCCTTTTAGTAATGTGCTCTGGATAGAACGGGAAGATTTTATGGAAGAGCCCGTAAAAAAATGGTTCCGCCTGGCACCCGGCGCAAGCGTACGTTTAAAAAGCGCTTACATAATTACCTGTACCGGCTTTGATAAAACTGCAGACGGTACTATTACAACGGTGTATTGCACCTGCAACCTGGAGAGTAAAAGCGGTAGTGATAAAACTGAGTTAAAGGTGAAAGGCACTATACATTGGGTTTCGGCAGCACATGCTGCTAGGGCTGAAGTACGTTTGTACGACCGCCTGTTTAAAGTAGAAAATCCATCCAATGAAGAAGGAGATTTTAAGGATTATATCAACCCGGATTCTTTGCATGTAATAAATGCCTATATAGAACCTTCGCTAAAAAATGCAGCTATAGCTAACCGTTACCAGTTTTTAAGAAAAGGATATTTTTGTTTAGATAAAGAATCTACACCGGAAAAATTAATATTTAACCGTACGGTTACCTTAAAAGATGCCTGGGGTGGCCACGAAAAAAAATAGTTATGATCTTCAGGGAAGCACAAATAAAAGATATCCCACAAATACAGCGTGTAAGAAATGCAGTAAACGAAAACAGGCTTAGCAATCCTGCTTTGGTTACTGATAAAGATTGTGAAGAATTTTTAACCATCAGGGGAAGAGGTTGGGTGTGCGAAAGAGAAAATACCATTGTTGGGTTTGCCATAGCAGATCTGCAGGATAATAATATCTGGGCATTGTTTATCCACCCGGATCATGAAGGAAAAGGTATAGGACAAGCGCTTCATGATATTATGCTGAACTGGTACTTTGCACAGGCAAAAGAAAGCGTTTGGTTAGGAACTGCACCAAATACACGGGCCGAAAAATTTTATACTAAAGCGGGTTGGACAGTTTCCGGAATTGTAAATAAAGGAGAAATAAAATTTGAGATGAGTAAAGATGAATGGATGAATGTTAAAAATCATAAATCCTCTATCAAAAATTAGTTTATTTTTTATCAATATTCGGGAAAATGGCAGATACCATGATGATAAAAGGTAAAATAACCACCAGGTAAATGCCTGGCAGCTTTGCCACCTCTCCTTCAAATAAAGCACTGGTAAAAATAATATACGTTCGTATACAATAAGCCACCAGTAAAGCCCCCATAAAAAGATTTAAACGCTTCAGCCCTACTTTAGGTAACACCATGCCAATTAAAATAATACCAGTCATCACTGTTATCGTTATACCTGCTTTGCCATAATAATTGCCGGTAGTAAACTTAGTAACATGAAAGCCGGTAAAAGTCTCATTAATATTATTGTAATGTACCCAGGGCATAAAACATGCGCCTATGAGGGCAAGGCAGGCAATGATCCCTGTATAACTTAATAATTTATTTATCATAAAACCCTGGAATAAAATCGCCCCGGAAATAATTTGCCGGGGCGTTGTTTTTGAGGTCCCGAGCGGATTCGAACCGCTGTGGAAGCTTTTGCAGAGCTTTGCCTAGCCACTCGGCCACAGGACCTTTTATCACTAAAAATCAACCTTAATTAAAGGTTGATTTTTAGTGTTGCAAAAATAGGGTATTTTTATCCATAATTTCAAAATCATCAACCGGAGTTATCAATTAAAAAAATGTATATTATATTTTATGACCAGCATTGAAGCCTCTGAATTAATTATCAACAACCGTGGCGCCATTTATCATGTAAACTGCAGGCCAGAAGAAATTGCTCATACCATTCTCACCGTCGGCGATCCGGATAGGGTAAAAGAAGTAAGCAAACATTTTGACAGCATCGAATTTAAAAACAACCACAGGGAGTTCATTACCCACACCGGCTACATTGGTAAAAAAAGAATTTCCGTTACCAGTACCGGCATTGGGCCTGATAATATTGATATTGTTTTAAACGAACTGGATGCCCTGGTAAATATTGATTTTGAAACAAGAACTATAAAGGAAACGCTTACACAACTGACTATTATCCGGGTGGGTACATCAGGGTCTTTACAAAAAGAAATTCCCGTGGATAGTTTCGTGGCCAGTACACATGGCCTGGGGCTTGATAATTTGTTGAATTTTTACACTCATCAAAGTAACGAAGAAGAAAGACAGATACTCCAGGCATTTGATACGCATACGCAATTACAAAGGGGTATTTCAGCACCTTACATTACCGGCGCAAGTGTAGCAGTATTAAAAGAATTTGTAACAGGTTTTCACCAGGGCATTACTGTAACCTGTCCCGGTTTTTATGGGCCACAGGGAAGAGTGCTTCGCATGGGCCTTACGCATCCACAACTTATAGACAGGCTTACCAGTTTTAATTTTGGTAATCACCGCATAAGTAATTTTGAGATGGAAACCTCCGCTATTTATGGTATGGGAAAAATTTTAGGGCATCATTGCGTATCGTTAAGTGCCATTGTTGCTAATCGCATTACAAAAGAGTTTAGTAAAGATGGCGGGTCCGCTGTAGAAAATTTAATCACAAAAACTTTAGAAACAATTTCTTCTTCAATACAATGACACATACTTTTTATAAATACCAGGGAACCGGAAACGATTTTGTAGTATTTGACAACCGCCAGGGCGAACTTGACAAGCTTACAAAAAAACAGGTAAAACATATTTGTGATCGCAGGTTTGGCGTTGGCGGAGATGGCTTAATGTTGCTGAATGAAAAAACCGGCTACGATTTTGAAATGATCTATTATAATTCTGATGGCAATACCAGCAGTATGTGCGGCAATGGCGGCCGTTGCCTGGTAAAATTTGCTTTTCATGCCGGCATACATAAATATACTTACAGGTTTACGGCTTCGGATGGCGAGCATGAAGCCGAAATAGACAACAACGGTATCATCCGTTTAAAAATGAAAAATGTAGATAAGGTAGAAGAGCATTCTTCCTTTGCGGTTTTAAACACCGGCTCACCGCATTTTGTAAAGTTTGCAACCGATATTAAAAATATCGATGTGGTACAAACGGGCAGGGATATACGCTACAGCAAACATTATACAGCAGAAGGTATTAATGTAAATTTTGTAGAGGGTACGGGTGAAGATTCTATTTATGTGCGTACTTACGAACGTGGTGTAGAAGATGAAACACTAAGCTGTGGTACCGGCGTTACTGCTGCTGCCCTGGTGAGCGCTCATAATTCCCGGGGCTTTAACCGGGTAGAGGTAAAAACACCCGGGGGTAATTTAAGTGTGGAATATAATAAAATTGATGAAACCCATTTTGATAATATCTGGCTTTGCGGCCCCGCCGAACTTGTTTTTAAGGGAGAAATTGAAATTAATTAACCAGCATGATCCAGTATTTTAAAATTGTAGAACATCAGACCGTAGCTATAGATAAACCAGCTATTGGCACCTGGGTAAATGTTTTGCCGCCATTAAAGCAGGAAGAATTTTCTGAACTAAGTACGGCATTAAACATACCCATAGATTTCCTTAAAGATTCCCTGGATATAGACGAACGCAGCCGGTACGAAACCGAAGATGATGTAAAACTGATCGTAATAAAAACGCCGACAGAGAATAATTCTTTTAATGAAAGTGATGCTTTTTATATAACCATCCCCATCTGTATTATCTTAACAGCAGGACAGATCGTTACCGTAAATTCATTTGAAAATGAAGCGATCAAAAAGTTCCTGAACAGTTTTCAAAACCGTCATTCTGATAAAAAAAATATGATGGTGCTTAAGATCTTTGAAAAAATAACGACCAACTTCCAGGATCATCTTAAAGAAATAAACCAGCGGCGCAATGCACTGGAACAAAAACTATACGATGCCAATCGCAATGAAGAACTGCTGCAACTCATGCGCATTCAAAAAAGCCTGGTGTATTTTGTAACAGCGCTCCGCAGTAATGAACTGTTGATGATAAAACTGGCCCGGACAAATTTTTTAAATCTTGATGAAGATGAAAAAGATTTTCTTGATGATCTCATCATTGAAACATCGCAAGGGCTTGAAACCGCCAACACATACACAACAATTCTCAGCAGCACTTTAGATGCCTTTGCCAGCATTATCAGTAATAATCAAAACGAAGTCCTCAAGCGGCTTACAACGCTTACGCTGTTTTTAAGTATCCCGGTTTTAATTGCCAGCATTTATGGAATGAATGTACCCCTACCCTTTAGCCATTCTCCCTGGGCTTTCTGGCTACCGGTCAGCATCTCCCTCATCATCCTGGCTTTTGTAACGTTCAATTATTTACGCAGAGGAAAAAAATAACCGCTATGTTCAATATACGGGTCTATGGTATTCTTATCAACGAACAACAGCAGGTATTGGTAAGCGATGAATTTATCCGTGGGCAATACATTACCAAATTTTGCGGCGGTGGTTTAGAGCAAGGCGAAGGCACCATCGACTGTCTTAAAAGAGAATTTTTAGAAGAGATGAATCTCGCTGTAGAAGTCACCAGCCATTTATATACCACCGATTTTTATCAACAGAGTGCTTTCAATCCTGCGCATCAGCTCATCTCTATTTATTATTATGTAAATGCATTGGAGGCTATAACGGTTCCCTTACGCACCGCCCCTTTTCAGTTTGACGAAACACAAATAAAAATGTATGAAACCACCGGCGAAAC
>JBDUCK010000146.1:0-8360 GCA_040003485.1 Ferruginibacter sp.
GATATGCGAAGAAGTATTACAATTACAATCAACAATAGTTTAATTCTTATTGAATTTTAATTCCATCCCACAAAATATTAGCAACCTTGCACAGGTCAGCGTCCTTAAATCCGAAACGGCCTGTTATGTGATATTTTGCTGTTGCCATAATACATCCAAACACTGCTGAAGCTATCAACTTGTATTCCATCTTTTTTAAATATCCCAGGTCCATGCCTTCCTGGAAAAAATCATGGAACCTGCTTACCGAATTTTTTAATTTTTTGGCTGACCCGATTTTGGCGTAAGGTGAACTATTGAATTGTTCTACGAATATTAGTGAGCCCGGGTTGTTGATGAAGTACTTACAGAGATTGATCCACCCTTCAAAAAACTGTTGCCTGTAATCTTTTTTACTGCTGCCGTTATTAAACATTGCATCCACCATTTCTTTTTTTATCTGGCAGTTGAGTTCCATTATAATACCATCCTTCCCCGGAAAATAATGATAAATAGTCCCTGCGGCAACCTCGGCATCTTTCGATATTAGGTTCATTGTAATTCCATGCAAGCCCTTAGCTTTTATAAGCTTTAGCGTACTTTTTAAAATTGCTTTTTTCTTACTTGTTATTTCCGATTGAACGATCATTCGGTTGCGAAGGTAGAGATTTAAATGATCGGAATATTTTTGAATTTGTCAATAAATTTTGTTGGCGTTAACGAGGTGATTATTTGACGTGTGGTGAATTTACTTTTCTGTGGCAAATGATATGAATGAATTTATGGTCTCCCATTAGGGAAAATTAAAGGCCGTTTTATTTGTTTTGGATAATTAATTTTGAAGGCCGGTATTATATTTAATTTGAGATTTTTTTTATTCATCAATCCCCTTAAATTTCTTTTCAATTAATAGAAAAAGACGATTATATTTACTCGGCACTTGACTTACGCTCGCTCAACGTTTTGAAATTACCTATTTATTTAGATTACAGCACCTCCAGTTTTTTTTATAACGTTTTAAGTATGCCCAAAAAGGATCTCATTTTGCTAAGAAGCGCCTTTTTTGAGGCGATATTTTATCTAAAATGACACCGCAGGTTATCTTAAAGATGGTATTCCGACAAACCAGATGGACATTGCGGGAATTAATAATTAAAAGCTAAAGCAGGATTGATAATGCAAACCATTGAAATAATTATTTTAAAATTAAATTATAAATTATGATCCCAACTAAATCTTATGCAGCACAAAGCGCTGGTGAAACCCTTGCTCCTTACACTTTTGAAAGAAGAGACCCCGGTACGCATGATGTTGAAATTGACATAATGTACTGTGGCGTTTGTCATACAGATATTCATTTTGTAAATAACGACTGGGGCATATCAATGTATCCTATGGTGCCCGGTCATGAAATTGTAGGCCGTGTAACCTCTGTTGGTGATCATGTAAAAAAATTCAAATCAGGTGATATCGCCGGTGTGGGCTGCCTTGTGGATTCGTGCCGTGAATGTGAAAACTGTAACGACGGGCTGGAGCAGCATTGCCTGAATGGAGCAGTGTACACATACAGCGGCTATGAAAAAGATGGTAAAACAATTACACAAGGTGGTTATTCATCAAAGATCGTGGTTGATGAAAGATTTGTTTTGAAAATATCTGACAAATTATCTCCAGAAAAAGCAGCACCGTTGCTTTGTGCCGGAATTACGACATATTCTCCGCTTAAGCAATTCAATATTGGCAAAGGCCATAAGGTTGCTATAGTAGGTTTAGGCGGACTTGGGCATATGGCTGTAAAATTTGCGGCTGCATTTGGTGCAGATGTTACAGTACTTAGTACAAGTGAGTCGAAAAAAAGTGACGCTGAAAAACTGGGGGCACACAATTTTGTATTAACTACCGACGAAGAACAGGCGAGAACTGTTGCCGGTAAATTTGATTTTATTCTGGACACACTATCTGCTACACATGACTATAATTTTTACCTCGCAATGCTTAGGACAGGCGGAAAACTTGTTTGCGTAGGACTTCCTGTAGAACCAATGACTGTCCCGGCGTTTAATATCGTGTTTACCAGAAAATGCATTGCAGGCTCTTTGATTGGCGGACTGCCTGAAACCCAGGAGATGCTTGACTATTGTGCTGAGAATAATATCACCGCTGATGTGGAAGTAATACCAATAGATCAAATAAATGAAGCTTTTAAAAGAATGATAAACGCCGAAGTTAAATACAGGTTTGTAGTTGATATGGCTTCTCTTAATGGTAAAAATGAATAAACAATTAAGACGATTTGAAATCTTAAATTAGAACAAGATTTTTAATCATGCAGCAAACAAATACACTTATTATAGGAGCCAGTATTTCCGGTTTGGCTACAGCGGCCTGTTTAAGAAAAAAAGGAATTGAATTTATTATTATTGAAAGAGAAGAAGATGTAGGGGCACCGTGGCGAAAGCATTATGACCGCCTTCATCTGCATACCAATAAGAGCGTATCAAATCTGCCATATAAAAAATTTGATAAAAAAACAGGGCGCTATCCGTCACGAATAAATGTTATAGAATATTTAGATAGTTACAGAAAAGAGTTCCAGGTAAATCCCATATTCGGCACGAAAGCAACATCCGTAAAGAAAGAGGTTGATCATTGGATGACTGAAACCAACAAGGGTACAATAAAATCAAATTATGTAATTGCAGCTACCGGGCCTTTTAGTTTGCCAAAAATCATAAGCATAAAAGGTATGCAGGCTTTTCCAGGTAAAATTTTACATAGTTGTGATTATAAAACCGGTAGCGATTTCAGGGGCCAAAAAGTATTGGTGATTGGCTTTGGCAATTCAGCCTGTGAAATAGCAATAGATCTGTATGAGCACGGAGCCATACCTTCGATGTCCGTGCGTTCCCCCGTGAACGTTGTACCACGGGATTTGTTGGGTATTCCGATATTGAAAATAAGCCTGTTGATGTCCAGGCTTCCCACGGCAGTTGCTGACGCCATCAACGCCCCGGTGGTAAGGCTGATGTTTGGAGATATTTTAAAACTTGGCCTTAGAAAAAAACCTTATGGTGCATTCACCCAAATAAAAAAGGAGCATACAATACCGGTGCTTGATATTGGAACGATAAAGCATATACGAAAGGGGCATATTAGTATTTACGGTGGTATAGATCATATTGAAGGAAATAGTGTTCAGTTCGCTGACGGAAGAAAGGAACCATTTGACGCAATCGTGGCTGCCATTGGCTATTATCCGAATCATTCTTCGTTTATCGATGTAGATCAAAACCGCTTTGAAGATTTAAAAGTGCCAGTGGGTCGTCAAAAATATTTTGGAAAAGATGGCTTGTACTTCTGCGGTTTTTGGATTGGGCCTACCGGCCAAATTCGTGAAATCGCCTCGGATGCCAAAAAAATTGCAAAGGATATCGCAAAGAAAGAAAGGCAACTTAATTCCTCTGCTTAGTAAAATCCAGGTTTTATTGAAATACATCAGTTGAAAAAAACTTCAGAATAAAGTCTAATACAAGCTTGCTGAAATTATAAATTTGACCGGTAATAGTAGCACAAATAAACTACGCTTCAATAAATTTTCAGCATTTATCCGCACACTTGTTATATTGTCTCCCATATTATTTTAATAATTTTTAAATTTGATTGTTTAATAAATGATCTTGCCTGAATATTTTACTCTTACTGGAAAAACTGCTTTAATTACCGGTTGCAGCAGTGGCATAGGAGAAGCAATGGCAATAGGACTTGCAGAAGCAGGTGCTGATATTATCGGTATATCATCCACTCTTACAAAGGGAAGTGATGTTGAAAAAAAGGTTATTAAAACCGGGAGGAATTTTTCACCTTATGCCTTTGATCTCGTGGAACGAAAAGAGGTTTACAAAGCCATCGAAACGATAAAAGCAGAACATAGGGAAATCGACATTCTTATAAATAATGCGGGTATCGTTTTGCGAAACCCTGCAGCAGTCCATACAGATGAAGAATGGGATAAAGTAATGAATATAAACCTCGATGCGCCATTTATTTTAAGCCGCGAATTTGGAAAAGAAATGCTGAAGCGAAAGTCGGGAAAAATAATTTTCATCTGTTCGCTTCTCTCTTTCCAGGGAGGTATCAATGTGCCGGGATACTCTGCCAGCAAAGGTGGCCTGGCAAGTTTGGTAAGAGCTTTTGCGAATGAATGGGCATCAAAGGGAGTGAATGTGAATGGAATTGCACCTGGATATGTAGTGACTAATAATACAAAAGCGTTGCGCAATGATGCTGAAAGAAGGAAATCAATATTAGAAAGAATTCCTGCCGGCAGGTGGGGTGAGCCTGGCGATTTTAAAGGGCCTGCCATTTTTTTAAGTGCTGCTGCTTCAGATTATGTGCATGGAGAAATACTTACAGTTGATGGCGGATGGATGGGGCGATAAATTTATATTAAATTATTAGAAAGATTAATGATCCATAATTAACAGCCAAAGAAACAGTGATCTCTGTTCCGTGGTCTATTCATGCAGGCTGTGACTCGTCAGCTTACTCTTTTATTTTGGGAATGGCAGGAGAAAACCAATCTTTTTCGGATATGGCTTTTGTTGAAATAAAGAATTTAAAGTAAAAAATTGTTTGTCTGATAAGCTTGTTTATGAAATCATTTAAGAGAATAAAATTATAACTTAACATTATTCGCCGATAAAATTTAAAAAATGAAACCCATAAATACAGCGTTATGTTCTTTTGGAATGAGCGGATGGGTTTTTCATGCGCCATTTATAAACATAAACCCGGGATTTAAATTATACGCAGTTTGGGAAAGAACTAAAAATCTTGCAGAAGAAAAATATCCGGATGTAAAAACTTTTCGTAAGCTGGAAGATATGCTGGCAGATGATTCTGTTGAATTGGTAATTGTCAATACTCCTAACTATACGCATTATGAATATGCAAAAAAAGCGTTGCAGGCCGGTAAGCATGTGGTGATTGAAAAACCTTTTACGGTTACCGTTGCAGAAGGTGAGGAGCTTATTGCTCTTGCTGCAAAACAAAATAAAAAATTATCAGTTTATCAAAACCGGCGTTACGATAGTGATTATAAAACTATCAAAAAAGTTTTGCAAAGAAATGTACTTGGAGATCTTGTTGATGTTGAAATGCATTTCGACAGGTTTAAAGAAGATATTGGCCCGAAAGTGCATAAAGAAACACCGGGGCCGGGCACCGGATCTCTCTATGACCTTGGCTCGCATTTAATTGACCAGGCTTTGCAACTTTTCGGAATGCCTGAAAAACTTTTTGCCGATGTGCAGGCAATGCGTCCCGTATCGAAAGTGGACGATTATTTTGACCTTATATTTTTCTATAACACATTCAGGGTGCATATAAAATCAAGCTATGCCGTTCGTGAAGCATTACCTGGTTATATTTTTCATGGATTGAAAGGCTCATTTATAAAACCCAAGACTGACGTGCAGGAAGAAATGTTGCAGGCAGGCACAATACCCGGGAGCAGCGATTGGGGCACGGAACCTAAATCACAAAAAGGATTGTTACATGCAGAAAAAAATGGTGAAGTAATAAGAGAATATATACAATCTGAACAAGGAAATTATAATGAGTATTACGATGGGATTTATGATGCTATACGGAACGAAAAGCCGTTGCCGGTAACTGCAGAAGAAGGCTTGGAAGTTATTAAAATTATTGAAGCAGCTTACCAAAGTAACAAAACCAAATGTTTAGTTGAACTATGAATTTATCTGCCCATACTGTAAAAGATATTAGTCCCCGAAAAGTAATTGTTCCGCACGAAGGCCTGTTGCAATTGCCTGAAAAAGTATTACAATTTGGTACCGGCATATTGCTTCGCGGGCTACCTGATTATTTTATAGACAATGCAAACAGGAAGGGAATTTTTAACGGAAGGGTCGTAGTCGTTAAGTCAACTTCTAAAGGTGATGCATTTTTTTTTGACAAACAAAATGGACTATATACCTTGTGCATAAGAGGTTTGGAGAATGGAAAAAGAGTAGAAGAAAATATTATCAATTCATCAATAAGCCGTGTATTACATGCCGATAGTGAGTGGGAACAAATTTTAAAATGCGCACACAACAAGAGTTTGCAGGTTATTATTTCAAATACAACTGAAGTTGGAATTAATTTGGTGAATGAAGATATTTTTAGCGGCCCTCCTGCATCGTATCCCGGAAAGTTACTGGCATTTTTATTTGAAAGATTTAAGGCCTTTAGTGGAAGAGAGGATACTGGCCTGGTTATTATTCCAACAGAGCTAATTCCCGATAATGGAAAAAAACTTGAATCCATAGTGCTGGACCTGGCACATTTGAATGGGCTTGAAGATACGTTTATTGAATGGCTGAAGCGTAGTAATTACTTTTGTAATTCACTCGTGGATAGAATAGTTACAGGTACACCTGAAGAAAAAATAAAAAGTGAAATTGAAAATGAATTAGGTTATACAGATAATCTGCTAACGATATGCGAAGTATACAGGCTGTGGGCAATAGAAGGCAATGATCATATAAAAAAAATATTGTCATTTGCTGAAGCTGATGAAGGGATGATCATAGCGCCTGATATTGTTTTATACCGGGAGTTAAAATTGAGATTATTAAATGCTACGCATACAATGAGCTGTGGCATTGCATTTCTTGCTGGTATAAGTACAGTAAAAGATGCGATGCATGATGAAGTGATGGTAACATATATTACAACAATAATGCAACATGAAATTGGCCCCTCCATACCATATGAAATCGCAGATGAGACTGTGCAGGTTTATATAGAAAACGTACTAGACAGGTTTCGCAACCCACACATCAACCACTACTGGAAAAATATAACCCTTAATTATAGTAGTAAGATAAAATTGCGTTGTGTCCCTTTGCTTGTAAATCATTATAAAAAAAATATTACGGTGCCTGAATTATTAGCACTTGGCTTTGCAGCTTATATTTATTTCATGAAAGCGGTACATCAAAATGCCAATGAATTTTTTGGTGAATACAATGGCCAGCGTTATTTAATTGAGGATGAAATGGCTGAGAAATTTTATAATATGTGGCAAAATTCACCCTCTGATAAAGTGGTAAAAGAAGTTTTAAAGGATACATCTTTGTGGGAGCAGGATCTCACCATTCTTCCGGGCTTCCAGCAATCGGTTACTGAAAAGTTGAATATCATTATTGCAAATGGAATGAGAACAACTTTAGAAAATAGTTGGCAAAGTAAAATTTATGCTCAATGAACCATAAAGTAACAAAAGTGCATCCTGCTGATAATGTTTTGGTGGCATTAAACGATCTTAAGGAAGGAGAGGAAGTCGAGTATAACGGGGAGGCCTATGCGATAATCGGAAATGTTCCTGCCAAGCATAAATTTGTAATAAATGATATGCAGCCCGATGACGAACTATTTATGTATGGTGTATTAGTAGGTAAAGCACAAAGTTTTATTCCGCGGGGTGCAATTATTACAACTGCCAACGTGAAACATGCGGCCAACAGCTTTGAAGTGAGAGAAAGAAAATTAAACTGGCCAAAGCCGGATGTATCTAAGTTCATCAATAAAAAATTTATGGGTTTCCACAGGCCCGATGGAAAAGTAGGTACCGCCAATTATTGGCTTGTAATCCCTTTAGTATTTTGTGAAAACCGCAACCTCGAAGTATTGCGTGAAGCACTGGTGAATGAATTAGGTTATGGCAGAAATCAAAATAAAAAAGCAGAAGTCTCAAGGCTTATTGACATTTATAAGAGCGGAAAAAATATTGATGAGATATTGAAAGCAGATGTTACACTTCAGGAAGAAGAGATTAAAAAACAAAGACTGTTTCCAAATGTTGATGGAATAAAATTTTTATCGCATGAAGGCGGATGTGGTGGCACAAGACAGGATTCACAGGCATTGTGTGGTTTGCTGGCCGGTTACATTACGCATTCTAATGTTGCAGGTGCAACTATATTGAGTCTTGGCTGTCAAAATGCACAGGTTGAATATTTGCAGGAGGAAATTAAAAAACGTGACAATAATTTTTCAAAGCCTTTGTATATTTTGGAACAGCAAAAAATAGGTAAGGAAACTGACCTTATTTCCCAGGCAATAAAACAAACATTTGCCGGCTTAGTATTTGCGAATTCCATCGAGAGAAAACCTGCGCCATTGGGAAATATTTGCATTGGTTTGGAGTGCGGTGGCTCAGATGGTTTTAGTGGTATTTCTGCCAATCCTGCGATTGGCTATACATCCGATTTATTAGTGGCTCTTGGGGGCTCGGTCATTCTTTCTGAGTTTCCGGAGTTGTGCGGGGTTGAGCAGAATTTAAGTGACCGTTGTGTTAACACGGATACGGCTAA
>JBDUCK010000147.1:0-8347 GCA_040003485.1 Ferruginibacter sp.
TCTGCAATTACATAAGCAGAGCCTGCATTCAACTCAGCCTTCATTAATTCTATCCACTTATACGGCGGAATAATATGAGCTGCATCCTTGCTACCTACTTCACTTAGTACCACTCCATGCTTAGTCAATTTTTCAATGTAGCCACATTTTTCTGCATGGGGAATTGTAATAGAACCATCACTCACTTCCATATAGCTTACGCCGAATTCTTTACACACACTTATATATTCATCGAACTGATTGCGTATTAAAAATGCTTCAAACAAAGTACCGCCAAAATATACGGGCATATTATACGAACGGTACACTTCTAGTTTTTCCTTTAACCTGGGTGTTACAAATGCAGTACCGAAACCAAGTTTTACGATATCTACATGTGGGCTTGCCACATCCATAAAATTTTTAGCCTCCTGGATGCTGAGCCCTTTATCCATAACCATTGTAAGGCCATGTTTACGGGGCTGTTCGGTGCGTTGAGGAATCTGTGAAAGATTAAAATTCATAATATTTCTTCATTTTTAGAGCGCAAAGATAAGTTTTGAATTTTAAAAAACTAGGACTGCTAATAGATAATAGATGTCAGTATAAATGATGAGAAGAAATCAGATGACAAATAATATTGGGACTGTCAATGATCAATGTTGGGAAATAGTTTATAAAGATTTTCTTTTCTTATACCTGGCAATTAATTCAACAACCTGTTGGTGTTGGAGAATGGAAGGATTTAATTCTATAAACTTTTTAACTAATTTAGGATTTGCTGCCATGCCATTTTCAAGGCATATAAGCGCTTCTTTAAATTTACCTTTGGCATAAAGGAACATGCTTTTATAAAAAAGAAAAATTGGTTTGCCGTCTGTCTGCTCCAGGGCAAATTGTGCATATTCCATCCCATCTTCATACATAGCTGCATTGTACAGGCATTTGAGCAGCTCGGTCCAGCCATTTATGTTTTTAGGCCTTACCCTTACCACATTTCCAAAATAAGTAATGGCTTCATCAATATTGTTCAACTGCATATAACACTGACCCAGTGCAAGATTATATTCAGGCTGCATACGATGAATACGGGTAGCAGTCTGGAGGTTCTTAATAGCACTTTGCCATGCTGCTTCATTCATGTAAGTGCATGCTATCTTGTAATACATCTGACCGTCTTCAGCATTTAGATGGCTGGCTTTTTTATAATTAAACCTGGCCTGTGGATAGTTGGCAAGTTTATCATAACAATGCCCCATAGCTTCGTAAATAACATATTCAGGTCTTCCAAGCTCAAGCACTTTCTCTAAAGATTCAATCGCATCTTTATACCTGCGTAAACGTAAATAAGCATCCCCAAGATTGCGGTATGCATAGTCAAATTTTTCATCAATAGCAACTGCAAATAAATAAGCTTCTATAGCTTTTTCGTGCAATTTAATTCCTTGGTATGCTGCTCCTAAATTAAACCAAGCCAGTTCGTTAAAGGGATGATCATCAATAATTTTTTGATGTAGTTTTATAGCTTCTTCATTTCTACCGGTAAAATCTGTCCAGAAGCAAATTTTGTAAAGTGCTTCTTCATTATTAGGGTCCATTTTTAATATCACTACCAGGCAGTCAAAAACTTTTTCAAAATTTTCATAATCATCATATACATCGGCCAATTCAAAGAGTAAGTCAATCTTCTCCTCGCCATCAAAATTTTCCAATGCAGCTTCAAGTACCTCAGCAGCTTTTTCCTGTAAGTCAAGCGCCAAATACACATCTGTTTTTAGAATATACAGTGTGGTATCAGTAGTATCAAACAGTTCTACCTGTTCCAGGGTATGAAGTGCTTCGTTATATTTTCTTAATACAATCAGCAGATTAGCCTTTAATAATAATAATGAGGATGAATATGGATACTGATCTATGGCGTATTGCGCTGCTTCAAGCGCCTGGGGAATCTGCTCTTTTTCATCAAAGTAATCAATAACTCTTTCAAAGCCATCTTCTTCTATAAAAGAGTTAGATTTTCCGGCCTTTAAATTCTGATACTGTATCAATAAGGCTTTCAACTCCTCTCTGTCCTGGCGATAAGGGTATTTACTCATGTATAAATAGTAGGTTATTGTAATTTAAAACTTTATTTTTAATAATTAGTGTTTTTCAATACTAAAAATTATAAGGATACGTTGAAAAATTTATACAATTGTTATTTAAATGGTAATTGTATTGTTAAAATAATGTAATATATTTGTATATATAATTTAATTACATCACCATGCGTAAAATGCCCAAAATAATACTGTTGTTTAGTATTTTTAATGGTATTATACTTTTTTCCTTTGCGGATAGGGGTGTAGGTAAAAAAGCTAAAACTAAAGTTTCTCTTAATATTAAAACAACAGGTTCTTTCTCTAAAGATCTTGCCTTCAACTTAAAAACTGGCCTGACTTACAAAGGTTCTTTATTAAGTAATATTCAAAGTAATAACTCTTCGTTGCTGTATAATACTTTTGTGACTTATCAAAAAGGCAATACCATTTATATTGTGCCTTTTAAGCAAAAGATTTTAGTTCCTGAAATCCACCAGGGATATACCGGTATGAAACTTATCATAAGGCACAATTAAAGACCTCATCATCTTGTAAGGATTATTTATTTATTCTCCTTTTTTTAACTGTTGGTTTTCTTCGTAGGTCATTATTCTAAAACCCGCTTTTGGCGCATCAAATTTTGCTGACGCTACCGGTTCGAAGCTGATATTACTTAAGACATATTTAAAAATTAAATTCCCTGATTTTAATTCATATTGTACGGGAAGACCAGGAAGCTGCTCAAAAGAATTATTATATTTTTTATTACTAATAATAATATCTGGAGCAAAGTAAATTGTAAAGTTTCTACCGTCAGAAGTGGTCCCAGTTGCCTTTTTACATTTATAGCCTGCAACATTTTCCAGTTCATCAGATATGCTGAATTTCATATTATCATTCCATTGATTTTTTTGTATCCAGTTTTCTTTGCTTAGGGTTATCATTAATTTTTGTCCGCTATATTCTTTCAGAATATATCCTTTACCCGTTTTATTATCATACAGGTTGGTTTCTGTGCCCAATGAGCTTTTCATTTCTGAGCGGCTTTGAAATGGTTTAATATATAAATTTAATTCTGCACCTGTTAAGTTGTTGGACACAGGAGCTTCTGCTTTGGCAGATTGTATAGAAATGGTGTAAGTAATAGTGCCTTCAGAAAATTGTCTTTGCCCAAATGCACTGGTCACGCTTATAAAAAATAAAACAACCAACCCTATTCTATTATAAAAATTCATACTTAAAATTTAGAAATTAAAGATACTATAATCATATGCCACTTATATTGCTCCCTGCTGTTAAATAAAAACTGCACTTTATATTGAGTACAGTTTTTAATTTTTTTAACGTAACCTTTATCTTTTTGATGATTTATTTTTTAATTCCTGCATTTTTTTCTGAGTATCCTGCATGGCCTCCATTCGCTCAGCGAGTTTAGATTTCTTAACTGGCTTTTTTCTGTTCTCACTGATCTGGGCCAATATTTTTTCATGATTTATAATATATTTTTGAATAACAATCTGCAGAATAAGTGTTATTGTATTAGAAATTGTATAATACCAGGTAAGTGCTGCAGGCAATTTATTAAATACCCCTAAAAGCAATACAGGAAAAATGTAAGGCATATACTTCATAAGCGGGTTACTATTATCCTGCATATTACTCATGCTATAAATAGAAATCAATAAACTTGTTATAACGGCAGTTAAAGTAAAAAGACTTACGTGATCGCCGTAAAAAGGAATTTCAAAAGGTAGCTTGGCGATAGAATCGTAAGAAGCCAGGTCTTTTGCCCACAAAAAATTCTTTCCTCTTAAATCAATATTTGACTGAAAGAAATAATACAATGACATAAATATAGGAATCTGCAACACTGCCGGCAAACATCCGCCCAGGGGACTAACTCCTGCTGTTCGCCATAACTTCATTTGCTCTACACTAAAGGCCTGCTGATCCATTTGTTTTGTTTTTGGATCAGTAAATTTTAGCTTTAAAGCATCTACTTCTGGTTTAAGTACTTTCATTTTAGCGCCGCTTAAATAACTTTTATACAAAATAGGTGAAGTTATCAGGCGTATTAAAAGAGTGAGTAATAAAATAACAATCCCCATGCTGGCAATATGCTGTTGCAAAAATTCAAATACTGGTAATAAAAAATAACGGTTAATGTATTTTACAAATGCAAAAATACCACTGCCGTAAGGCACCATATTTTCCATTTTATTATCATACTTTTTTAAAATATTGTAATCACTAGGGCCATAATAAAACTGTAGTGCCGCAGAGGCATCCTTTCCAGGCTGTAAATTTATTTTTGCATTGGTGGTGGCTCTTGCTATATATGTGTTTGTATCTATCGGTATTTTCCATTCGGTAGTAGCAGAGGCAAATTTATTTTTTGCTATCAGGGCCGAAATAAAAAACTGTTGTTTTAAACCAATCCAGTCTACAGGCTTGCTAAAAGATTTACTGTCCCCTTTTCCTAAATATTCAAAATCAAAATTATTATCTTTTACATAGCAGACATGGGTTTGAGTGAGTTCGTATTTATGGTCTTTTTCTACCTGCTCCGCTTCAGTTTGCCATGAAAGATTAATGGCATTTTGGCTAAATAGATTATCTGCACCTTTAGCGATGATATTGAAATCAATCATATAGTCACTGGCGCTGATAATATATTGATGCGTTATCTGTCTCCCTGTAGAGTCTCCTGTTGTAAAAGACAAAGTCTGGCTGTTATCTGCATTTACTACTATCGGCTGTGCAATAAAGATTATATCTGATGATTGAGCAGTTTGATTAACGGCTGCATTTACCGGATAAGAAATTTTATTGAAATCGCCCGTTTGAAGAACTACATCCGTGCTATCGAATTTTTTATACTTTTTAAGCACCACTTTTTTTGGTTGGCCACCTTTCGTATCAAAAGTAATTTTCATTACCTGATTTTCAATTGTTATAAGTTGAGCTATTGCATCAGGTGATTGAAAATTGGTTTGTTGTCCAGCTGTCTTTAAAGTATCGGCTTTTAAAGAATCTAATCTTGCTAATGTAGTATCCAGTTTTGGCTTTAATGCCGCGATTGAATCTGATATGCGCTTTTGTTCTCCTTCATAAGCAAGTCTGCTTTTACTATTTATTACAAACATTCCTATAAGCAGCGCACCTATTAAAACAAAACCAATCACTGTATTTCTATCCATTCCCATGATGTATAATATTTTAAGTGGGCAAAGGTAATTAAGTTTATCCTTGCCGGTAATTTATATAAAAAAGAAATGCCCTTGAAAAAGGGCATTTATATAATTTAATTTTATTGTTATTTTTTTGGTGCAGCGGCAGGAGCTGGAGTAGCAGCTGGTGCTGCTTTTGCAGCGGGGGCGGCTTTGCCTGCAGCGGCTTTAGGGGCGGTAGCTTCTTCCTGTTTCAACTGGCGTGTCATAGTTACAGAGGCGATTGGAATGCGGGGAGAATTCAAGACTTCCATATTTTCGGCCTTTATATTTTCTACCCTGATGTTTTCATTTAGTTCCAGACTATTTATATCTACCTCAATAAATTCTTTCAGGTACCTGGGCAGGGTTTTGACTTTAACCGTTTTCATTTTTGTAACTAGTTTACCACCAGCCTTTACCCCGGTAGGCGTTCCTACATATTTCAATGGCAAAGATGCTATCACTTTCTTATCCTCTACAAGTTCCAAAAAATCAACATGTATAAGCGAATCACTTACCTTATTAAACTGCAGATCTTTTAAAATACAACGATAAGCATTCCCGCCAACTTTAATTTCTGTCAGCATAAATTCGGAAGTGTACACAATTGATTTAAATGCTGCTGCAGGTGCACAAAAATTAATTTCGGTTTCACCACCGTAAATTACACCTGGCACCAGTTGCTGAGAGCGAAGTTGGCGGGTGGCTTTTTTTCCGCTTTCGGTCCTCAGTTGTCCTTCGATTGTAATTGTTTTCATTGTTAATTATTTTTTTTATGAGGCGCAAAGGTAGGGGAAAAAAGGGAATGAGTTGACTGTATAAATACTTATTTTTCGCTGCTAAAAACTTCGATCATTCTCTATTGTACATGCAAGTGAACAAAACAATTATCCACTGACCTCAAATACCTCTTCAAAAAACATTATTATTTACTTAAAATTGCAACCTATAAACTGCTTATTTTTTTGTATTCAATCTTCCCCTAATGAATAAACTATTTATACTCTTATTCTCATACGCATTCCGAAGTGCCACGGCAAATAGTTCGTCGGTACTGAGTATTTTAATTTTATCGCAGCCAGGCTTAATTGGAATGGTATCGCACACCACTAACTCTTCCAAAGCACTGTTTTGGATGTTTTCGTATGCTTTACCACTCAATACCGGATGAGTACACAGAGCTCTTACGCTTCTGGCGCCTTTTTCTTTCATAAGCCCTGCACTTTTAGTTAAAGTTCCCCCGGTATCACATATGTCATCTATAAGTATTATATCCCTGTCAGTAACATCCCCAATAACCACCATACTTGCAATTTCATTGGCTCTTTTTCTATGCTTATCGCAAATAACCATTTCACATTCAAAATAACTTGCAATTTCCCGGATGCGATTGGCGCTTCCAACATCTGGTGCTGCAAAGGTCAAATTAGCAAGTTGCAGGTTTTCTATATATGGGATAAAAATTGCTGACGAATCCAGGTGATCTACAGGTATATCGAAATAGCCTTGTATTTGCGGCGCATGAAGATCCATTGTTACTACCCTATCGGCGCCGGCGGCAACTAGCATATTAGCCACCAGTTTAGACCCGATTGCCACTCTTGGCCTGTCTTTTCTATCCTGGCGGGCAAATCCATAATAAGGAATTACCGCAATAACTTTGTATGCCGATGCTCTTTTTGCTGCATCAATCATAAGCAATAATTCCATCAAATTATCTGCAGGCGCAAAAGTGCTCTGTATTAAAAAAACAAATCTTCCCCTGATACTTTCCTGGAATTCTACGCCTATTTCGCCATCACTAAATCTTTGTATATTTACTTTGCCCAACGGTTCTCCAAATTTTATGGCTATTTTTTCTGCCAGGTATTGAGATCCCGTACCGGAAAATATTTTTGCATTAGATTCCATGTAGTAATTTATTGGATGGTGAAAGATGTGCGAAAATACAGTTTAGTTTAGAAACTAATTTTTGATTTTATGGAAAATGTTAATAAGCCTTCCACATCTATCAAAACATGGGCTGCAGATGACCGGCCAAGAGAGAAAATGCTTGCCAAAGGCGCAGCCGCTCTCAGCAATTCAGAATTACTTGGCATTCTTATAAATAATGGTAATAAAGAAAAATCTGCAGTGGATATTGCTAAAGATATTTTAAAGCTTGGGTTGAATAATCTAAATGAATTGGGTAAGCTTTCTTTAATGGATCTGCAAAAAATAAAAGGTATTGGCGTAGCTAAAGCCATCACTATTACGGCTGCCCTTGAACTAGGCAAAAGAAGACACACTACTGATATCCTGGATAAAAAAACAGTAAGCACCAGTAGGGAAATTGCAGACTATTTAAAACATGCCTTGAAAGATTACAGCTATGAAGTATTTGCAGTGGTATTTTTGAACAGGGCTAATAAGATAAAAAGTTTCCAGATCATTAGTAATGGCGGACTTACCGGTACCGTTGCAGACCCACGAATTATTCTCAAAAAAGCTATTGAAGAAGAAGCCACCTCAATTGTCCTCAGCCATAACCACCCTTCGGGAAATTTAAGGCCAAGCCGTGCAGATGAAGATATAACGTTTAAAATAAAACAAGCCGCATCCTACTTAGATATTAAAGTGATAGACCATATAATTGTAAGCGAAGAAGGCTATTTTAGTTTTGCAGATGAGGGGATGTTGTAAAATGAGGAATGATTAATGAAAATGAGGAATGACGAGTTGCTATCTTCTGTCATCTATTTTTATGGGTCTATCATCTACCATCCCCCAGCTATCATATAACTATGCCTGTGCAGCCGGCCCACCAAAGTTAAATGGTAATTCTACAGTTTCTATATCCTGGATGGTACCATTGGCATTCTCAAATTTTTGTACATTCTCTACCATAGCTTTCATAAGGCGCTTTGCATGAAAGGGTGTCATAATAATCCTGCTTTTTACTTTACTCTTGGGAGTACCTGGCATTACATTTACAAAGTCTATTACAAACTCAGCATGGCTATGTGTAATAATAGCAAGGTTGGCATAAGCACCTTCAGAAATATCTTCTGAAATTTCAATGTTGATTTGGTTGGG
>JBDUCK010000148.1:0-8316 GCA_040003485.1 Ferruginibacter sp.
CAGGAAAGCCAGCTCCCTCAAACGCCCTTCCAATATTTCTTTGTTGTAATCAGTGGTGGTAAAAATGGTTGCGTCAGGCCAGAATTGAACAGTTGTTCCGGTAACATCACTGGTACCAATTTCTCTTACGGGATATTTAGGAATACCAATGCCATATTCCTGCTCAAATTTTTTGCCTTCACGGTTTACCGTTACCAGCAATTTGGTACTTAACGCATTCACACAACTTACACCAACCCCATGCAATCCACCAGATACTTTATAGGAACCTTTATCAAACTTTCCACCGGCATGTAATACGGTCATCACTACTTCCAGTGCACTACGGTTTTCTTTTGTGTGCATGCCGGTAGGGATACCACGGCCATCATCTACAACAGTGATAGAGTTATCCTCGTTAATAGTTACGGTAATATTTTTGCAATACCCGGCCAAGGCCTCATCAATAGAGTTATCAACCACCTCATATACAAGATGGTGAAGCCCCTTTACCGAGATATCACCAATGTACATAGCCGGGCGTTTTCTAACGGCTTCTAAACCTTCTAAAACCTGTATGCTGTCTGCGCTGTAACCGCCATTGGAAGAGGTAGGAATTTCAACTGTATCTGTACTCATAAATGCGTCAAAATCTGTTTAAATTTTTCAAAAATCAGATTCTTGCAAATGTAACGAAAATCAAGCGGTTAAAGAAATGGTTAAGTGTTTATTTTGAGCAGAATTTGTGAACAATTTTTTAACTTTTTATGCTCCAGCTGCAACTCTTTTTAGGTGATGATAAAACATTATTTTAGTACTGATTGAATAAAATTTGTTAGCTGATTTTTATACCTTCTCCATTCGATTAAGCATAAACCCGTTTTGATCATATTTCTCCCTTTGTAATAAAATTGTAATAACTATCTTAAAGTTCAAACATCAATACGAAACCAAATATGATTTAGTAACTTTGTTTCGAAATTTAAATGCATCAACCTTTAGACATATTAACCTTAGCGCACAAGCAGCCATTTATGTACGAAGAAATGGAGCCCTTGCAGAATGTTGTACGGAATGTACCGGGTTCTGTAAAGTATGCAATTACCCGCTACAAAAAACAGCCCCAATGGGCTATTGAAGATACGGGTATACTGGTTTATCATTATCAGAAAAATAACATTGCTGAAAACTACCTGGAGCTAAAGTTCTGCGTTAGCGGAAATGTATATTGCCGCCAAAAACAAACTGAATGTGATTACTGTAAATTAAATGCCAGCCGTGGCTGTGTAGAGAAAGTGGATAGCGTTGATGTATTGAGTTTCAGCTTTTCCCCTTCGTACCTGCAACAGTTTGCAAAAGCGCATAGCAATCCTGTGAGCTTATCTGATAATGTGCTTGCCTTTAACCATATTTCTTCTTTTTCTAAAATGCTTCCACTTTGTGGCAAAACAAGAATGGCTATAGAAGCATTGCTGAACCACACCTATACTGATACCCTCGAAAATATTTTCATTAACGCACAAACACAAATCCTGCTTTTATATAGCATGGATTGTATGCTGGGTGAAAAAATAGAAAGCACTTTTAACTGTAAATTTTTAGCAAACGAGGCAGACCGTGAAAAAATAATTAAAGCCCGGGAAATCCTGTTGCAGCATATTGGAGAACCTATTACCATTAAAGCTCTTAGCCGCAAAGTAGCCATTAACGAATGTTATCTAAAAAAGGGTTTTAAAGAAATTTTTGGCACTACCATTTTTGATTTTTACCAAAGCCAGCGCATGGAACATGCAAAATATTTATTGTATGATAAAGGACTTAGTGTTACTGAAGTCTCCTTACTGTTAGGCTATTCTTCCATCTCCCATTTTAGCACGGCATTTAAAAAACATACAGGTATTAAGCCCTGTGAATTGCTGATGCGCTAATTACTTCAATTTAATTTTTAGTTTCCGTTTGCCGTAAATGCATTTCCGCATTTTGAAACCCATTTCTTTTGATAAAAAGGTTCTTTGTAAAAAATTATAAAAAATGAGGAAACAGGTATTTACTTTTATTGCATGTGCAATAAGCATAAGTGGCTTTACACAAGACAGGTATTTTGCAAGAACCTACACTTCTAATGTATTACCCAAGGGAGCCATAGATATAGAGTTCTGGCATACTTCACGCTTTGGCCATGCTGGCCAGTTTTTTCATGCACAGGACCAACGCATGGAGCTTGAGTTTGGCCTGGGTAAAAAACTTCAAACAGCATTCTACTTTAACCGTTACCAAAGCAGGTTCAGCGAATCTGCCGATGGTACTGTTGTAACAAACGAAGTTGGCTTTAGCAACGAATGGAAATATAAATTAAGCGATCCTTCTCAAAATAAAATTGGCGCAGCATTATATACCGAGTGGGGCGTAAAAGGCGGTGATGAACTGGAATTAGAAACAAAAATAATTTTGGATAAAGTGATCGGGAAAAGCTTATTAGCTTTTAATGGCGTGCTGGAATTAGAAAAAGAATTTGAATGGAAGGATGGTAAATTTAAATGGGATAATCATCAAACACCTGTAGAACTGGATTTTGCTTACCAGTACAGTTTATGCCCTGCTTTAGGTATTGGTTTTGAAGTAGTAAACCAAAATGATATTGCAAAAGGGCAAGGCTGGAAAAACTCAATTTTTTATGCTGGCCCTACACTTAATTTCCGTACTGATGGATGGTTTGTTATTGCGAACTATTTACCTCAATTAGGTAATGTGCGTAAAACAATTTATTCTCCTTATTCAAAAGTTTTAGGTGAGCATGAGAGAGCTCAGGCAAGGATTATTATTGGAATGTCCTTAAAATAATTTTATACGTTTATCAATCTAAATTCAGGCCGTTGTACTGCAACGGACTTTTTTGCCTAAGGAAAATAAGACTGCTGAAACAGGACCATAAATAAAAAGGCAACCCATGCTGGGTTGCCTTTTTATGCTTATGTACCAAAATCTTTTTCAGAATGCAGCACAAAAATTGAATTTTAAAACGGAACCGTTTCTTTCGGTTTATAAATAGGAATCGAAATCAATAAATTTTAAAGAACGGGAGTAGGAATACCCCCGTTTTACCCTAATAAAACCCTAAACCAGCAAAATTTTTATTCGGACACTGTCCCTTCTTCACTTATTAATAATTGTCTCTTTTTATTTTCTGCAGTCCAAAGATTAACCATGTAGTATGGCGCAACCCCAGGTATTTCTACCTTAGCTACTTCTGTTACTTTAGCTGTCGAATAATTTTTCTGTAAGGCCGTAGTTACATTCATTGGTATTGCTGAAGAATCAAAGAAAGTCTTTGTCTTAATTACATAACCTGCTTTATCGTACTCTACAGACTGTTTCATACTGGTTTGGTTTGTAAAGTCGGCTACATAGTTACCACTGTAATTCTTACTCCATTTGCCATCGGCTACAGAAGCATATTGAATTTTAAAGGATGAATCGATGTTTTGAGGAACCTTTACTTTAACAACTACAGTTGACTTTTTCTTTTGCACATGTTTTTTTTGAGCTTGGGCTGAAGCGCTGAGGATCAAGCCCGCAGTCAAAATTAAAATGAAACTTTTCATACTACGTTTTTTTGTAAGATAATTTGAATGAATTTTTCGCAAAACACTTCGCCAATACTATGCCAACCGGTGAAATTGTGGATAAGTGCAAATAAAATTTACGAGTCAATTATTGTCCCTATTCTCCCTAAAAATCTAACTTATTGGTAATGTATTAAATGTGCTATACAAGCCGAATACATATTTTATTACCTTTGCCCACTTATTAAAAAAGAAATTAAAGAGGAATAAATTTATGTCATCCAGATATAAGGAATATCAGCAGCTTAACCTACCCGCCATTAGTACTGAGATATTGGAGAAATGGGAACAATTGCAGGCATTTGAAAAGAGCATTGAATTAAGAGAAGGAAATAAACCATTTGTTTTTTATGAAGGGCCGCCAAGTGCCAACGGAATGCCGGGTATTCACCACGTTATATCCCGTACTTTAAAAGACCTGGTTTGCCGGTATAAAACCATGCAGGGCTTCCAGGTAAAACGTAAAGGTGGATGGGATACGCATGGCCTGCCGATAGAATTAGGCGTAGAAAAATTGCTAGGCATTACCAAAGAAGACATCGGTAAAAAAATCTCAGTAGAAGACTACAATAAGAAATGCCGTGAAGTGGTAATGCAGTACAAAGACCAATGGGACAGCATAACAAAGAAAATGGGCTATTGGGTAGACCTGGAGAACCCATACGTAACTTTTGAAAATAATTATATTGAAACGCTTTGGTGGTGCCTCAGCGAATTATACAAAAAAGATTACCTGTACGAGAGTGTAAGCATACAGCCTTATTCACCGGCCGCCGGTACTGGTTTAAGCAGCCATGAATTGAACCAGCCGGGTACTTATAAAGATGTGAAGGATACAAGTTCCGTCGTGATGTTTAAGGCAAACATAATAAGTAAGCCAATCGTAAACAGCCAGTGGTTTGAGGATCTGAACAAAGAAGAGATGATGACCGATGATATTTTTTTTATGGCATGGACTACTACCCCCTGGACACTTCCCTCAAACCTGGGGCTAACAGTTGGGCCAAAAATTGATTATGTTTTTATTAAAACTTTTAATCCATATACACATCTTCCAATAAATGTTATTCTGGCAAAATTATTAATTGGTAAATATTTTAAACCTGAGGTTGAGAATGGTGACTTTGAAAATTATTCTGGTGAAATAAAATTAATTCCCTGGAAAATTTTGGCAGAATTTAAAGGAGATGTTTTAGAAAATTGTGAATATGAGCAACTCCTTCCATCCGCTGCAAATACTTTAGAAAAGATACAGGAGATTACACCAGATGCACAACCTTTCAAAATTATCCTCGGCGATTTTGTTACTACTGAAGATGGCACCGGCATTGTACATACTGCCCCGGCATTTGGTGCGGATGATTTTAAAGTAGGAAAGAAAAATAACCTCGGCATATTAACGCTGGTAGATAAACAAGGAAAATTTGTAGATGGTGTAGGAGAATTTAGCGGCCGCTATGTAAAAGATTATAAAGATGCGCCGGATTATACTGATGTAAATGTTGACATCAGTGTAAAATTAAAATTAGAGAACCGGGCATTTAAAATAGAAAAATACGAGCATAATTATCCGCATTGCTGGCGCACTGATAAGCCAATTATTTATTACCCGCTGGATGCCTGGTTTATTAAAACTACTGCCGTAAAAGACCGCATGATTGAGTTGAATAAAACCATAAACTGGAAACCTGCAAGTACCGGTACCGGCCGCTTTGGCAACTGGCTGGAAAATATGGTGGACTGGAATTTAAGCAGAAGCAGATTTTGGGGCACTCCTTTGCCAATCTGGAAAACTGTTGATGCAGACGGAAATTTTTTAGATGAAAAAGAAGGGGGCCGGCAAAAATGCATAGGCTCTATTGAGGAATTAAATGATGAAATAAAAAAAGCTGCCGAAGTTTTAGGCGGCGATACAAACACACATTATCTACATGAAGGTATTTTAGATCTGCACAAACCTTATGTAGATGATATTATATTGGTAAGTGAAGATGGCCAGTCAATGAAACGGGTGCCTGATCTTATTGATGTTTGGTTTGACAGTGGCGCTATGCCTTACGCACAATGGCATTTCCCTTTTGAAAATAAAGAAACATTTAAACAAAATTTCCCGGCAGATTTTATTGCAGAAGGTGTGGACCAGACAAGAGGCTGGTTTTATACCTTACACGCATTGGGTGTATTATTATTTGATAGTGTGGCCTATAAAACGGTAGTTAGTAATGGGTTGGTATTGGATAAGAGCGGTAATAAAATGAGCAAGCGGCTTGGGAACGTGGTAGATCCATTTACCACAATAAATACTTATGGTGCAGATGCTACCAGGTGGTATTTAATTACCAATGCCTCGCCATGGGATAGTTTAAAATTTGATGAGGAAGGTATTAAAGAAGTGCAACGCAAATTCTTTGGTACGCTTTATAATACCTACCAGTTCTTTGCATTGTATGCCAATGTTGATAAATTCTCTTTTGCAGAAGCCTACATCCCACTCCATAACCGCCCGGAAATAGACCAATGGATATTATCCTCCTTAAACAGTTTGGTAAAAACAGTTGAAGAAAACTTTGATGCCTACGAGCCTACACAAGCCGGAAGGGCGATAGAAGATTTTGTAGATACACATCTAAGCAACTGGTACGTGCGCCTTTGCCGCCGCCGTTTTTGGAAAGGTGAGTATGAGCATGATAAAATATGTGCTTATCAAACACTGTACGAATGCCTTGAAACACTTTGCAGATTGATAGCACCGGTAGCTCCTTTCTTTGCCGATTGGTTATATAATAATTTAAATGCTGTAACCAGGCGGTTTGAGAACGAATCGGTTCATCACACTTATTTTCCTAAAGCCGATGAAGCCATCATCAACATCTCTCTGGAAAAAAGGATGCGGCTGGCGCAGGATACGTGTTCTTTAATTTTATCACTTCGCAAAAAAGTAAACATAAAAGTAAGGCAGCCTTTACAAAAAGTGTTCATTCCTGCAGCTGATAGTGATATGGTGGCAGATATTAAACTGGTGGAAGAAATCATAAAGGCAGAAACAAATATTAAAGAAGTGGAGATATTAAGCGCCGACAACGATTTCATCAGAAAAAAGGCGAAAGCCAATTTTAAAACCCTGGGCAAAAAACTTGGGCAAAAAATGAAATGGGCTGCAAGTGAAATTGAAAAATTTGACAATTCAACTATTGAAAAAGTTCAGGAAGGAGATTATATCTTAAACAGTACAGCAGTCTCCAAAGGAGATGAGCCTGTTATTATTAATGCGGAAGATATTGAGATAATAACTGATGCCATACCCGGCTACGAAATTGCCGGAAAAGGGTCTTTAACCGTGGCTTTAGATATTACCATAACAGAATTGCTGCAGAACGAGGGTAATGCCCGGGAATTTGTAAACCGCATACAAACAATCCGTAAAGAAAGTGGCTTTGAAGTAATGGACCGTATAACAGTTATAATAAATGAAAATGCTGCACTGCATCCTTCATTAATTGAATTTAAAGATTATATTTGCCGCGAAATTTTGGCAGATACACTTGAATTTGTACCCCATCTAAGCAATGGGATTAAAATTGATGTGAACGATGCTTCATTAACAGTCAATGTTTTAAAAAAAAGTGAGTAGTATGGCAACCAAAAAACCAGCAGCTAAACAAACAGTAAAAAAGCCGGCATCAAAAAAAGCAGTGGCTAAACCGGTAAAAAAAGCTGCTCCGGTAAATAAGCAGGCTAAGCCGGCTCCTAAAAAAATAGTAGCTAAGCCGGTAAAAAAGGTCGCCATTTCAAAAAAGCCAGCGGCCAAACCGGTTGCCAAAAAATCAGCAAAGCCGGTAGCTAAACCTCTTGCTAAAAAAATACCTGCAAAAGTTAAACCTGTTGCAAAGCCGGTTGCCAGAACTTTACCCTCAAAAAATGCTAAACCTTCTGTAACACCAGCGTCAAAAAAACCGGTAGCTGTTCAAAAGCCGATAAAAACACCCATGGCCACAAAAATTAAAGAAATTAAACCAGTAGCAAAGGCCCCGGCTAAACCTGCACTTGTACCTAAAGCAATCATAAAAAATGCGAAAGTTATTAAAGTAGTGCCATCTAAGCCCGTAATAATTCCTAAAATCAATCATAAAAGTGCCCGTAAATATCAACCCGATTTTACCAAATCTGTTTTAGATCAGTTAAAGAATGATCCGGGCGCTCCCATAGTAAGATATAATGATAATGACCTGGCAGAATTCAGGGAATTAATACAGCGCAAATTAGGCGCTGCAAAAAAAGAACTTACTTATCTGCAGGGTTTAATTACACGTAAAGATGATATGGGCGGTGATGAGAGTGATAACCGCTATATGACCATGGAAGATGGCAGCCTTAGCATGGAAAGAGAGCAATTGAGCCAGATGGCCAGCCGCCAGATTACGTTTATTGATCACTTGGAAAAAGCATTAATGCGTATTGAAAATAAAACTTACGGCATATGCCGGGTTACAGGTAAATTAATAGATAAAGCAAGATTAAGAGCCGTACCGCATGCAACCCTTAGCATAGAAGCAAAAATGGGAATAGCGAAGTAATTGATAATGGTAAATTGATAATGGAGAATTGCGAAAGTAGTTCTCCATTTTTGTTTGGTGAGCTGAGTGGTCTTTATACCGATGATATAGAACACGAACGGCTATAGACAATTGATTTTTCCATTGCCTATTAACTAACT